>DAOUYX010000020.1 GCA_030665925.1 Methanosarcinales archaeon
TCTGCATAATCGAGATGCTTAATCGTGAAGTGATAAAGCCAAATAACTGCCAGATAGTAAGAATAATCGATTACAGTGATTCATTACACCTTTATGCACGCGACATAGAAGACGCAAAGAAGATTAAACGTGTACCGGTAAGTCCTCAGGAATTTTTTTGAAGGTATTTAAGTAATAGGAGTCCATTATAATGTGGAGGTATAATATGATGAGAACAAGAGATTTTGGCGGACGCGGGCAGGGTTTTGATCGCCCACCTCGGGAGATGCACACGGTTACTTGTGCGGACTGTGGTGAAGAATGTCAGGTACCATTTAAACCAGATGGCTCCAGACCTGTTTACTGTCAGGAATGTTACCAGAAACATCGACCAAAAAGATTTTAGTCGAGAATGCATAGGTAGGTAAGTAAGATTGGAACGAGTTTTCCTCTTGTCAAAAATAACTGGGGGAAAATATTTTTCTTTTTTTAAAGCTTTGTAAAATCAACGAATTTGACATTCCACAACCCATCAAATAATTTTAACATCCGTACGCAAACCATCACCCGAAAAAGCGATAATGCTGAAAAGCCCTCAGCAACTACGAAAGAAGCAGTATCTTTCTTTCGTGCTCTCAAATTTAAACGGGCTAACAATGCCATTGTGAAGGTCTATGATTGACGTATTCTCTTATCATCATGGAACATTACAGGAGACTTCAAATCCAGAAGCATTAATTATATCAGCATGAGTTCATAAAGATATAAAGAAAGGTATTATTTTGAGTGGGAAAGGAGAAATAAGGACGTTTCGTCCAAATCGATACCATTGTCATGCTAAACCTATAAAACAAAAATAAATAGTCAACTGCTTATTAGTTTGTATTCAAGAATTCTGTACGCTGGTTCCAATGGCCGGGGTGTGGTAGAGGCTATCCCTGGGGACTGTGGATCCCTAGACCCGGGTTCGAATCCCGGCCCCGGCCCTTTGAGAAAAGGAATATCGTGGCGGTTTTAGATTCGTAACCCCTATCCCTCACGAATTCTTTTGGTTGCCTGCGTCCTTAATTAGAAATGGAACACCATGCGGGCAATAATCGTAGGCTCAGGCGCAGGCTGCTCGATGAGCCAATCCACGCTAACCAACTTCGTCGAGGGCACGCTGAAGGCTAAGGTGCCGGGAGTAACGGAAGTAGTTGTGTTAGATGACGCCAAGGAGCGATTTATAGAGACGTTGAAGCGGTGAGAGCGAGAGAAAAAAAACGGCTGAGGATTTGGGAGACTTGGTGAAGAAGATATATCTTGTCAAGCAATTACCGCGAGGGATCGTGGAAGAACTCGGCTCTAAGCAATGAGCGAGGGGTTTTTGCGTGCTGCAATTCACTGAAGTGAAAAGAAATCAAACAAAACAATTTATCTAATACTAAGCGCTATTGATCTTTTTAGAGGCAAGTGAAGAGGTAGACAATGGTTCGCGTTGGTGTTCACGTTTCAATTGCAGGCTCAATAGATAAGGCGGTGGATCGAGCAATAGAGAAGGGTTGTGATACGTTCCAGATATTCACGAGGAACCCTCGTGGCTGGAAGATCAAGGAGCTTACTGAGACTGACGCCATGCGATTCATCGAGAAGGTTAAGCGTTCCGGGATATTCCCGCCGGTAGACCACATGCCGTACCTTCCCAACCTTGCCGCACCGACCGATGACGTTTATGACAAATCAGTAGCAGCTCTTACTGAAGAATTAAAACGGTGCAACGCTCTACAGATCCCTTACCTTGTCACTCACCTTGGCAGTCATCGAGGATACGGTAAAGAAGCGGGGCTTCGGAGGATAGTGAATGCGATCAACACGGCATTCAGTGAAGTAGATGTGGATGGAGATAACAGCGTGATGCTGCTCCTTGAGAACACTGCGGGCACGAAGAACAGCATGGGCGGAACCTTTGAGGATATACGAGCTATTATGGCTCGTATTGGGCATAAGGAACGGATTGGAATCTGTTTTGACACCTGCCACGCCTTTGTTGCGGGATATGAATTGCGGACTGAAAAGAGCCTGAATGCCACTATGCAGCATTTTGATGAAGTTATTGGTCTTGGACATCTGAAGCTCATTCATCTCAATGATGCAAAAGCAGGTCTTGATTCGAGATTGGATCGGCATGAGCATATTGGACTTGGGTATATTGGCGAGGCAGGTTTTCGGGTAATTCTTAGAGATGCACGGATCAAGGAACTACCGATGATACTCGAGACCCCGGTTGATGACCGGAGAGGAGATCGCGAGAATATCCAGAAGGTAAGGGAACTTGCCACTCAACAGTGAAATAGGGAGCGTTCAATCCATCCGCTAGGATTCTAAAAACTATCTGCACGCCGATATGTCCAACATGCAAAATCCGCCCAATCGGGCGGAAAGTTCCCAATCTATTTCGTAAAGTATATATGTTAAATACATTACAGGAGGGTATTATTGTGAAGGAATATCTGCTTGGGAATGCTGCAATTGCAAGAGGTATCCTCGAGGCGGGTGCGGGTGTCGTTACGGGCTATCCGGGTACTCCAGCGTCCGAGATCGTGGAGAGCGTGGTGCCTTTTGCTAAAAAGTACGACTTACATGTGGAGTGGGCGGTTAACGAGAAAACCGCCTTAGAGGTTGCTATCGGAGCTTCGTGGATGGGGACGAGGGCTGTTGCAGTCATGAAACACGTAGGCCTGAACGTTGCCGCGGACCCGTTTATGACGCTGGCGTACACCGGTGTGAGCGGTGGACTCGTGGTGATTGTCTCCGACGACCCATTCTGCCACTCATCCCAGAACGAGCAGGATACGCGTAGGTACGCCCAGTTTGCCTCTGTGCCCTGCCTGGACCCTGCTGATCCGCAGGAGGCAAAAGATATGTGTATCTATGCCTTTGAACTCTCTGAAGAGTTGGAGTTACCTGTCCTTCTCAGACCCACTACTCGAGTCTCACACGCCAGAGCAGATGTAGAGGTGGGGAGGATAAAGAAACGGAACTCGAATCCTGAATTCGTAAAGGACCCCGCCAGATGGGTTATGCTTCCTGCACACGCTCGGCCTCGCCATACAGAGCTGCTCAAAAAGCAGGATATGATCAAAGCATCCCTGAAAAATTCACCTTGGAACCGACTCGTGCTGGGGGAAGATGCGGGCGTCATCACCTCCGGGATAGCGGGTCTCTACGCCGAAGAGGCGATAAAGCAGTTGGAAATAGATATTTCCATTCTGCGGATCGGCACCTTCCCCCCTCCTGATGGCCTGTGTTCCGAGTTCCTCGAGCACGTCACTAAAGTGATGGTAATCGAGGAGCTGGAGCCGGTACTGGAAGAATATGTGGAGAGATTGGCAAGGGAAAACAATCCTGATCTGAAGATCCTCGGCAAGAGGACAGATCACATCCCGCGTGAAGGTGAGCTGGACACTCTCGTGGTAAGAAACGCCATAGCAAGGATGGCGGACCGCCCGTTGGTAGAAGTTCCTGCTCTGAAGGAAGCCGAAGAAATCCTGCCGCCCAGACCGCCGGCACTCTGTCCGGGATGCAGCCACAGGGCAGCCTACTATGCCATGATGAAGGCTTTCGGAAAGGATGCGATTTTCCCAAGCGATATTGGCTGTTATACGTTAGCCGTTCGTATGGGAACTATCGATACGTGCCTCTGTATGGGCGCAAGCATAACCGTCGCCAGTGGGATCAGATTTGGCGGTGAGGAGAGGGATATCTGTTGCAGCATTGGTGATTCGACGTTCCTTCATACCGGACTGCCCGGGTTGCTCAATGCCGCTTATAACAAAGCAAGAATAACCGTCGCTATACTGGACAATTCGACCACTGCGATGACTGGACATCAGCCTCACCCGGGAACCGGCTTCACCGTAACCGGCGAGAAGACAAAAGCAGTATCGCTTGAAGCTGTTGCCAATGCGCTGGGGGCAGACTTTGTCGAGACGGTGGATCCATACGATGTTGATGCGACAATTGAGGCTTTCAAGCGTGCAAAGGAGTATCCAGGGCTCTCGGTAGTCATTGCGAAGCAGGCCTGCGTGATTAGTGCGATAAGAGCAGGCATAAGGCGACGACCGTTCGTGGTGAACAGCGAGAACTGTAACGGGTGTAAGAAGTGTGTTAAGTTTGGCTGCCCTGCGATCGAGTTTGACGGTGAAAACGCTCGAATCAACGTGCTATGCACCGGATGCGGGGTATGCGCTCAGATATGCGAAAATAACGCTATTGAGGTGGTTGATTGAATGAAGACGACAGAGTGCGACATCGTTGTGGTCGGTGTTGGCGGTCAGGGCGTGATCCTGATCTCAAACGTAATCGGAAAGGCAGCACTTAAGGCTGGGCTCCCTGTAAGAGGTGCGGAGACGCACGGAATGGCTCAGCGTGGAGGAAGTGTAATGAATCACCTCAGATTGGGATGCGAGTTCGGTCCGTTAGTGCCAGCCGGAAGCGCGGACATCCTGTTAGCGCTCGAACCTGCTGAGGCTTTGCGCTACGGCCATTACCTGTCACGGGATGGTGTCGCGCTTGTTAATACCTACCCGGTTCTTCCGACCACGGTGACCACGGGTAAATCGAGCTACCCTCCGTTGGAAGAGATTCTTGCACCGCTCCGAAGAATCTGTAGGGATATAAAAACGCTCGATGCAACAAAGTTGGCAGCCACTGCAGGTAATCCCCAGACGATGAACGTCGTGATGCTGGGTGCGCTCTCTAAGTATGTCCCGCTACAAGAGGAAACTTTAATAGAGGCGCTCAGTGAGTCAATAAAAGCGAAATATCTGGAGGTCAACAGACGCGCCTTTGCGCTTGGGAAGGGCGAGGTAGAATTGTAATATTCCCTCAGGTTAGCAAATATGGACTCAGAAATATTCGAGAACATGGAACCCTCGCAGCTCAAGAGCTACCTGCAATTCTTACTCTGGCACTATCGGGTCGTAGATGCATTCTGGTTCATTTATACTGAAATTTGTCAAAGCCTTAAAACTGTTCCCCTAGGCTTCCATCATAGGGTACGAGATTGAAGAAACGGAAGAAGAGGTAATCATCTCTGTTCCTCATTGTCCCCCGCAAGAGGCAAGGCTCAAACGTGGTTTAGGTGAACATGTCTGCAAGAATATGCATCGAGAAGAATTTGTTCGTTTTGCTGAAGTGATTGATCCTAACATTAAAGTTGAATGCGTGTTCGCTCCGCCTGACCCGCATCCAGAAGATCTTTTTTGTAAATGGATATTCACGCTCTCGCCATAATCCCTGCTAACCGATCAGAATAGCATATTAACACATATCTCCAGGTTCAAACGTGAGCTGCAGTGCGTTTAAAAAATTACGTGCATAGATCATTATATCTTCTGTATCTCCGCTCTCGTCGCCATCCGCACCCCTGCCGCGGTCAGCACCTGCGTAGCGCGCTTTATGTCATCTACCCGGAGTATCAGCATCGCTCGCTCGGCCTTTGCAGTCACGAAGGCGTAGGCATAATCCATGTTGACGTTGTTCTCACCTAACGTATCTGCGATCTCGTAGAGCCCGCCGGGAGTATCCTTTATCTCCACCGCGAGCACGTCCGTCTCCGAAACCGTGAAGCCCGCATCTCGAAGCACTCTGTACCCCTTCTCCGTGTCATCCACCACCATCCTGACCACGCCGAAGTCGCCCGCCTCCGCAATGGTCAACGCTCGTATGTTCACGTTGGCATCCGACAGCGTCTTTGCCGCCCTGACCAGCCTACCGGGCTTATTCTCCATAAATATCGAGATCTGCTTTATCGCCACCATTTTTCACACCTTCCTCTTATCTATAACATGTTGAGCTTTACCCATGGAACGTGGGATCGTCCCCGGCTCCACCAGCTCTACACCCGCAGTGAGATTCAACACGTCTTTAAGCTCCCCGGAGACACGCTTGCTCAGTGACATCAAATCGGCGATCTTATCGCTGAACGTCGCCTCCGTCACCTCGACCTTAACCGTCATGATGTCCAGCGGACCCTTCCGATCCACAATGATCTGGTAGTGCTCACCAACCTCCGGGATCGTCATTAGTACCGACTCGACCTGGCTGGGGAAGACGTTTATCCCCCGCACCACGATCATATCGTCCGTCCGGCCCAGAATCCTCATTATCCGCGGATGCGCGCGTCCGCACTCACACGGCTCGCTATTCAGGATGGTAATGTCGCGCATCCTGTACCTGACAAGTGGAAACGCCCATTTATCTAAGGTGGTCACGACAAGTTCGCCGCGCTCACCATCTTCCACCTGCTCACCCGTCTTCGAGTCGATTACCTCGATCAGGAAGAGATCAGCCCAGATGTGGATGCCGTCCTGCCGATGGCACTCGGTACAGAGTGGACCGCTCATCTCGCTGGTGCCGTATACGTCGTACGCCTTGATGCCCGTGGAGTCCTCAATCCGCTTTCTCGTCTCGTCAGACCAGGGCTCTGCACCGAAGATACCTACCTTGAGCTTCGTATCATCCCTGATGCTCAACCCCATCTCCTGTGCCACCTCGTTTATGTAAAGGAAATAAGAGGGTGTGCAGGCGATAGCGGTGCTTCCCAAGTCCTGCATTAGCTCGATATGACGCTTGGTATTCCCAGCACCCAGAGGAAGCACCGTGGCGCCAATTCGCTCAGACCCATAGTGAAGCCCAAGCCCGCCGGTAAATAGACCATAGCCATAACCCACCTGCATCACATCGCCACGTCCTAAACCTACGGATGTGAGAGCTCGAGCCAACGACTCTGACCACATTTCGATGTCGCCCTGCGTGTATCCAACCACGGTTGGTTTCCCGGTCGTGCCGCTCGATACATGATACCGCACCACCCAGTTTTGGGGAAGGCAGAACATACCCGTAGGATAGGTATCACGTAGATCGAGCTTCGTGGTGAACGGGAGCTTGGTTACGTCGCTAAGCTCTTTAATATCGTCGGGCGCTACACCAGCCTCTTTGAATCGCTGCCTGTAAAATGCTGAATGCGCATAGACAAAGCGGACAAGAGACCGAAGCCGATCTTCCTGCAGCTTATGCAGATCCTCGACCGGCATGCGTTCGATGTGCGGATTCCAGTACCTGTACATGATAATCAATCACCAAAGCAACCAATGCAGTTATTCTATAAGTGACTATCGGTTTTGTTTGTTTATAGATACTTAAGTATAACTTAATATGTAAATCGTATGTATAACAGTTATTACACAAACGTGATGATAAATGCTTTCTATACAAAACGTGAGCAAGCACTTTGACGGCATAACCGCCATCAAAGACGTAAGCTTTAAAGTAGAGAAGGAGGAGATAGTCGGTCTTGTAGGGCCGAACGGCGCAGGAAAATCAACCCTATTAAACGTCGTAAGTGGCGTCTATCTGCCCAGCTCAGGATCAATTATATTCGACGGAACGGATATAACAGACAAGAGTCCTGACAAGGTATGTAAGCTGGGGATAGCGAAGACATTCCAGCTCGTACACTCCTTCCCGGAACTCACGGCACTCCAGAACGTGACAGTAGGTGCGTTGTTCGGTAGTTCGGAGAAAATCAACATGAAAGAAGCCAGAGACAAAGCAGAAGAGAATCTTGAATACGTCGGCTACCCCGTGGATAAGATAAATTACCCCGTGAAAAACCTGAACATTGTTGAACTCAAGAGGATACAGCTTGCCCGAGCCCTTGCAACCGACCCGAAGCTCCTTCTGTTAGACGAAGTAACCACGGGACTGAATCCGAAAGAGAGCAATGACGCAGTCTCACTAATACAGAAGATTAGAGAATCAGGGATAACAATACTTATGGTGGAGCATGTTATGAGAGTCATAATGAACCTCTCCGACAGGATTGTTGTACTACATCACGGGGAGAAGATAGCGGAAGGAACACCTGAAGAGATAGCAAAAGATGAAAAGGTTATAAGCTCCTATCTGGGGAGAAAAACATATATATAGAGGGACACCATGCTTAAGATAAAGGGATTGAATGTCTTTTATGACAAGGTGCAGGTGCTCTGGGACGTCTCCTTTAACGTTAAAGAAGGAGAAGTTGTAACTCTTTTAGGGTCTAATGGAGCGGGGAAATCCACCACCGTAAAGACCATCCAGGGTCTCCTTAAGCCAAGGTCAGGGAGTATAAGGTTCACGGACAAGAGCATTGATGGACTCCCGGCATACAAGATAGTGGGGGAAGGTGTTGCTCTTGTTCCTGAGGGTAGAGAGATATTCCCAAAGATGAGCGTCCTTGAAAACCTCATTCTGGGAGCCTACGTATCAAGGGCAAAGAATTTACGGGAAGACAATCTTGATTGGGTCTTTAATCTCTTCCCGAAACTCGAGGAGAGGAAGAAGCAGCTTGCAGGAACGATGAGCGGAGGGGAACAGCAGATGCTTGCGATAGCACGCGCTTTAATGTCGAAACCAAAGCTTATGATGCTTGATGAGCCTTCTCTCGGTCTTGCCCCGGTAATCGTATTACAGGTCTTTGAAATCATCGAGAAGCTGAAAGAGGAGGGTGTTACCGTATTGCTCGTAGAGCAGAACATACACCACGCGCTTGAGATCTCCGACAGAGCGTATATCATGGAAAAGGGCAGGATAATCTTAGAGGGTGAAGGCTCTGATCTTCTGAATAATCACTACGTGAGAGAGGCTTACTTAGGAATGTGATTTTAGCATGGATTTTATCTTCTCCGGAATGGAGACGAAGCCCTTCGGCAGGAATATCACAATGAGGACCAAGATCAGTCCGATAATGACAAACCGCTCGTAAGTAAAGCCGAAGTTCTTCAGACCTTCGTCCAGGAGCGTGATAAGTATCGTACCCAGAATCGGGCCCTCAATCGTAAAGAGCCCGCCGCTTATGCAATATATTATCGGCAAAAAGGAGAGGTCTATGCCGTACACTTCCGGGGTTATATACCCAAAATGATGTATCTCCAATGCTCCGGCAACCCCGGCGAAGAAGGCACTTACGGCAAACGCCATCAACTTGTACTTCGTGACATTAATGCCCATCACCTTCGCTTCAAGCTCATTCTCCCGTATAGCCTCCAGTGCAAGCCCGATTTTCGATTTCATTATCAGGTAGATTATGGCAATCACAATAACCGTTATAAGCAACACGAGATAATACTCATACAGGATATAATTTGGTATTGTTACAGAAATCAATTTTTCCGCAGGGATACCGTCCCAGCCGCCGGTAAGCCATGAAAGCTCCGTGGTTATTGTATGTGCTATGATAGCGAAACCGAAGGTTACCATGGCGAGAAACCACTCCTTCAACCTAACGCAGGTTAGACCTATGAGGACTCCGATAAAGGCTGCAAATAAACCACCGACGAGTATTGTTGCAAAAGGAGAAATCCCCAGACTACCTGCGATTATTGCTGATGTATAGCCACCGATACCGAAAAATGCTGCATGCCCCAGAGAACCCTGTCCCGAAAGAGCGAGCAGATTCCATGCTGATGCATACATGATAAAGACCAGCATTAGTATTAAAACCGTCAGTAAGTAGTGACTGAATCCAAAAATCAAGGGTATCAGTAATGCCAGTATCAATGAGACAATTCCAAGATATGCTTTTATGCTTAATCTATCCAGTTTCATCTTACTTTACTCTCCCTTCTCCCCGAATATGCCCGTCGGCCTTAATATGAGGACTATGATTAAGAGGAAGAATGCTATTGTATCTTTCCATGCAGTGAACGACATTTCAACGTGGAATACAGCCACAAAGGCTTGCAGGAGGTAGGGCAGAACGTTTTCTCCTATACCCAAAATCAGACCGGCAATAATAGCCCCAGGAATGCTACCAAGACCGCCGACGATTACGACGGCAAATGCCTTGACGGCGGGGATAGCACCCATGTAGGGGTTTGCCATCTGACCACTTATCAACCATAAGCTTCCGGCTGCCGCGGCAAGTGCAGAACCCAAAGCGAAACTGAGCATGTCCATCCTCTCCACATTGATACCCATTAGCGCGGCCGCCTCTCTATTCTGGCTTGTGGCACGCATCGCTCTCCCGATGGTGGTTTTTTTCATGAATAGTTGAAAAGCAATCAAGAATACGATTGTAACTACAATAATGATAAGATAATCCAACGGGAGCTTGATCGCTCCAATGTGGACTACAACGTTGCTATAAGGGCTGTGAATAGATCGGGAGTCCGCGGACCATAACAAAGCCGCGAGATTCTGAAACACATAAATCAAGCCCAGACTGAGAAATATCTCGTTCAACTTCCCGGTGCCCATTATCGGGCGGAAGCCAAGCCGTTCGATAAAAACCCCGAGAATGGCTATGAGAAGCATTGATACGGGGATTACGAGATAAGGGTTAATGCGGGAAAAGGTGTAAATCCAGAAGGCTGCATAAGCACCGAGCATCAGCACTTCTCCATGAGCGAAGTTCACGACCTTCATCACGCCGAAGATTAGATTCAGACCTATCGCTAAAAGAATGTAGATGCAGCCTGCATAAAGGCCCCATACTATCATCTGAATCAAAACGCCGAAGTCCATGGTTTACGTTGAATGTAAAAAAATAAAAAAAGAAAGAGGAAGGGATTAGGTACTGCCCGGCTCGTACCAGTCAGGCAATACAAAATCGGTCTCCTTTACGCTATCCGGCCAGACGATCTTTGGCCTTGTCTCTCCGATAGAGTCATCCCAGATCAACTGCTCCATGTAAAGCTTGAACTTAGACTCCCGGTAGTCCGGAGAGAAACTGATCACACCGCCCTCCATCGCCTCTATCTGCTGTGGCATCTCGAGATTCACTAACGCTTCTCTGACCGCCCCTTTATCCAAAGACCCTGCGTTCTTGATCGCGTCAACCGCGATGTAAACTCCCTCGTAGGTTGATGCACCCATCATACTCGGAGACGTGCCCCATTTATTCTCGAAGTCTTGCCGGTATTGTGCGACAGAGTCGTGGATCGCTCCCGCGGGAATGGCATAAGGACTGAATCTGCTCTCAAGGATGGAGTACTCACCCCACCGCTCAACGCCGCTGTAATAGTCCGGATCATCGTTACACTCGACTGCCAGATAGATCGTATTCAAGCCGACGTCCCTTCTACCCTGTGCGACAATCAGAGCTTGCTCGTTAACGAAGGCTGCGGGATAAAGAACATCCGGTTTCGCAGCCTTTATCGCGGTAAGCACCGTCCTGAAGTCCGTCTCGCTCATCTTGAACTTCTCTGCGGCCACAACCTCAACGCTAAGGTTCTGCTCAGCAATAGCCTTCTGTATCCCATCATAAACGCCTTCACCGTACTTGCTGTCCTGATAGAGGACTGCAAGCCTGAGCTTCCTGTCTACCGGGAAACCGAAGCGCTCGTTTATTGCCGGTCTTACGATCTCGTCCACGAAGAGGAGCGTATCCTCACCATAATCGTCCGTTGTAGGACAGTGATGGAAGAAATAGGACGTGTCAATATCAGTCCTCTTCGTTATCACAGGAGAAGAAGCTCCGGTTACTATGAAAGGAACTCCGTGCTCCGCCGCAACAACCTGGTCGGCGTAGGTTATACCACTGGAAAAACCACCGACAAGGATGTCAACCTCGTTCTCGGTAATAAGCTTCGTTACCGCTTTAACTCCACCTTCTCTGCTCGTCTCAGTATCGCCCTGGAAGAGCTTAACCTCAAGAGAAGTGCCGTCAATGTTGATGCCGCCCTGCGCGTTTATCTCATCGGCAGCCAATACCGCAGCCTGCCACATATCCAGACCAGTCGTACTCGCACCCCCGGTTAAGGGAGCGACAACACCTATCTTTATCTCTTCCACTCCGCTCGGTGTTTCTTTCGGTTGCTCCACACAGCCTGCAAGCAACACAGAAACGACCAATACAGTAAACAAAATCCCATATTTCATACTAAACACCTCACCAACGTTTCAATATCACATAGGCTATTTAAACTTTTCTATTTTTTTATGCGGGGAGAGGGATTCGAACCCTCGTATCCCTACGGAACAGGATCTTAAGTCCTGCGCCTTTGTCCAGCTCGGCTATCCCCGCTTACGCTTAGCTCACGCGGTGAATACAGGTTGAATTTAGTCCTATTAATATTATCCAGAAGTATATCTCGCGGATGGGGAAGATAATAAACGAAAGTCATATAAAATCTTGAACTACGGACGACGAATGGATACTTTTTTGAATATCTGTGCAATACTCACAAATAATAGGGGATAGAGGAAATGAGCAATAGAATTAAAGAAAGACATTGTCGCTCTGACCGTCACATGTCGAATTTCAGAATAATATCCGTGATGCAACAAACTTTAGGAAAGTTTGATCAAAATGCTTCGCAGACAACCCGCTTCTTCCGATCTTTAGAAAGCCATACAAGCTTTTAAACGCAGCCGGACTGAAGTCGGGTCAAAAAGTACTGGAGGTTGGGTGCGGTCCGGGATTCTTTACAATTCCTGCGGCAAAGATAGTGGGAGAAGAAGAAGGCTTTTTTTATGCTGTTGACGTACATCCGCTTGCAATAGAAAGAGTCAAAGAGAAAATTGAGATCAGGTTAAAAGATGACCTCGGCGAGTTGTACGAGTTCATGGACGAAGATGAGATACTTCGCGGACTAAGTAGTGAACTTTACGGACTGAGACCGCCGGGTATAGGAGCCAGCGTGTTCGAGGGGGCGATTAGAGTGATAATCCAGCAGCAGATTTCTTTGCAGGTTGCTTATGTGATGACCGGGGCGGTGGTCAGAAGATTTGGAGAGAAAGTAGAAATTAATGGCGAGTCGTATTACGATTTTCCATTGCCACGGGTATTGGCGAACGCCCGCGAAACCGAATTGATTTTGATAACGACATTGAGACGAATGAATCACGGTGTTCCCGACGACCTCGGAGCCAGAAAAGCCGTTTCGCACTTCTACTATGACGGAAAGCTGCAACCAGGTGACGTCGTTAGAGAATCCTCAAAACGATGGGGAGAATTCAAGGGCTGGGTAATTTATTATTTAATTTAACTTTAGGACTTATGTAACGATGCATAACATAACATAGGCTTTGCAGCTAACTTTCTTCGTTCGCCCAAATGCTTCGCACATCGTAAATACGCGGACCGTTAGACGAATTCGCTTGACGGTGTTGTGTTGTAAGGCACCTCATTTTAGAGTTTAGGCGCTAAATTTTTGGATGTATAGTATGGGCGAGGTGGCAAAAGGACAAAACGTATAAGATTTATTTATAAGGTACGGGAGATATATGCGTTAACACTTCCAGTCCCGTAACAAAATGGCGGAATATGTGACCTTAGACGACTATCTGAAGAAAGCGCCTGGAGAGGGCGCTGAAGGTGCGCAGGACGGAATAGTAGTTTTTATAAACGCAGCAATGAGCGCAGACGGTAAAATATCAACGATAGCGAGGAAACAGACGCGAATAAGCGGCAGGAAAGATTTTGATCGAGTTGATGCGCTGCGGGCGGATAGCGACGCAATCATGGTTGGCATCGGTACGATTCTGGCGGATGACCCGTCTTTAACGGTGAAATCGAAGAAGAGGCGTGAGAACCGGAAGAAAGAGGGCAAGGATGAGAACCCGTGGCGAATAGTGGTGGACGGTAAGGCGAGAAC
>DAOUYX010000138.1 GCA_030665925.1 Methanosarcinales archaeon
TATGTCGTGTTTGGAACGCGAGCCACAAGAGCCGTTTTGGTGGATGGTTCGATGAAAAGGCAAATAAACAAAGCGGGTAGGGAAGCAATGAAAGAGCTGGTCAGGAAACCGAGTTTAGATAATTTCATGCGTGTGTCAAGAAAATTTTCGTTACACAGCGAATTAATAAGTGATAAATGCCGCGATGCGATGGAGGCTGTGGAAGCAGAAGGGTGCGTTGCAAGTGCCGCGATGATAGGTGATACGGTTTTTGTTATTGGCAATAGTGAAGCACTGAAAGAGTTTGGAGAAGTAAGAGAGAGCAGAATATCGGAGGTGGGTGCAAAAATCCAAAACGAACGTATGTGTTTAGCTGAGGTGAAAAAAACCACGAGATTCCACGAGATTAACACAAGAAGATGATATAATATATACACAGGCTATTGGTTAGATTTGCATTTTATATCTTACATCTTCATATTTTCTCGTGAAAATCTGTGTAATCTTGTGGTTAGCTAAACACGTACATCGGGTGCCCAGGATTTGCTATTTTTGGTATTAACTCACATATCACGAGAAACACCAACCTTTTTATACACTCCCTCCTATTTATGAGATACATCTCAAAATTGATGTGGACGAAAAGAAGATGGGCGGTGACATGATATTTTCATTGAGAAAGCTCGCTTTGTTGGGCGCGATCGAACAGCCTATTAAGTTGTCCGCCGGCTATTTCGCGGAGGCTATTAAATCAAGCGTACAAACCGCAGCGAGACGACTCCAGGAGCTTGAACGAGAAGGCTTCGTGCATAGGAGAATAATCGTGGATGGACAGTGGATAATGCTGACCAAAAAGGGGGTAGAGCAGTTAAAGAAAGAATGTTATGAATATCAAGAGCTATTTTTCTCCACGCCGAAGATCCAGCTTGAGATCGCAGGACGCGTGATTACAGGTCTGGGAGAGGGGGGGTATTATACGACACTTGAGGGATATAAGAGGCAATTTGAAGCTAAGCTGGGCTTCATTCCTTTTCCGGGCACCTTAAACCTCAGTCTTGACTTGCTCTGCATAGTAGCACGGAAGAAGCTGGATGGGCGAAACGGAATAAAAATAGAAAGTTTCGAATCGGAAAACAGAACCTTCGGCGGTGGCAAGTGTTTCCCCTGTAAGATATTGGATGACCAAGCGGAAGGGATTAAAAGCGCGGTTATCATTCCTGATCGCACACATTATCCCGAAGATATTCTGGAGATCATTTCGCCGGTTTACCTGCGAGGCGAACTTAATTTGAAGAATGGAGATGAGATAAGAACACGGGTGGTGATCTGAAAAACTATGAATGTTAGTAACATTCCCGAGTCGGTAAAAAGAGGTATAGAATACGTAAAGGAAGGGAAGCTCGTATTGATATACGATGCAGAGGATAGAGAAGGCGAGACTGATTTTGTAATACCTGCTACTTCTGCAACACCAAAGGAAGTCGCGTATTACAGAAATGAGGCAGGCGGGCTTATATGCGTTGCTATTCATCCCGTCGCGGCAGAGAAGCTTGGTCTTCCACTCATGAGTGATATTTTGCGAAACGTGAATGATAACTTCTCCGCTCTAAAAAGAGTGGTGGAAGGAAAAGGAGACCTCTCATACGATAAACGTTCTTCATTCTCACTTTGGGTGAATCATCGTGATACATTCACCGGCATAACGGATAGAGACAGGGCATTAACGATAAGGAAGATAGGAGAAGCGGTAGAGAACGTATTGAACGGAAACTCTTACGATTTTTATACCGAATTTCGAACCCCGGGACATGTTTCGGTATTAAGGGCTGCGGATAGATTGCTCGACGAAAGGAGAGGGCAAACAGAGCTTTCCGTAGCTTTAGCATTGCTTGCAGGTATAGCGCCTGCGATGGTAATATGCGAGATGTTAGACAACGAATCAGGAGGAGCTCTTTCAAAGGCAAATGCAAAGGCTTTCGCATCTGAACGTGACACGGTATTTATGGAAGGAGAGGAGATAGTAAAAGCGTTTCATTCGCTCTTCTAACCCCAATATTCACCGACTTCATCCGCGGTTTTGAATATTGCTCAAATTGAGCAATATTGTCACAGTATGATAGTTTTTGTTGATATTGCTACAAGGCGTATCAGTAACGAAGCCTTTTTATTACCGCTTTGTGAACATCTAAACTAAGGCGACATTTAGAAAAGGAAGCACGTTTGGTTCTGTCGAAACTGGCTAGTATCCCGTGAAATGGTTCTTCACAGCCATTGATGCGAGTTCAGTTCCAAGCACAAAAATAGCCTGCTTGTGCTCGTCCTTGCTGCGGTGAACCTGGAACGGGGAGATCTCAAGCTCCTTATACTTCTTGAAATCGCAATCCAAGCCAGTTTCTTCACAATACTTCTTCAACTGAGCCAATAACATATGGAGGTGCACCAGCTCTTCTTTTTTCATGTTTCATATATTTATGTTTACTTCTTATAAATAAAGCTTCCGGTTGTATTTCCGGTGGAATGGCAGAAAAATCTATCAAAGAAGACAAAGTCGGCGTATGTCCATTTATCCGTTCTCCCAGCTCTTGCCTCCTCTTAACTCGGCATGCTTTTTATGTCGCATGTTTATAGGTGTTGTGAAGAGGAGGTCATAGGGCCCAATAGTAAATAATATCACAAAATTATTTTTAAATGCCGCTGTGGCTTAGAGGTAGAGCAGCTGATTCGTAATCAGCAGGTCGTGGGTTCAAATCCCACCAGCGGCTTTCACTAAACGATGCAGCACAAAGCGGAAAACCAGACTATCGTACAGAAAAAAGACAACTTCAGCGAGTGGTATGGCGAGATACTGAAACGCGCGGAGATATTGGACATCAGGTATCCGGTGAAGGGGGTATATGTATGGTATCCTTACGGATACAAAGTTAGAAACCTTGTTTACGGTATTTTACGGACTCTATTGGATAAGGAGCATGAAGAGGTGCTATTTCCTCTGTTGATACCAAAAGACGAGTTAATGAAGGAGAAGGAGCACATAAAGGGCTTTGAAGATGAGGTCTTTTGGGTGACCAAAGGTGGGAGCACAGACTTGGATATCCCCCTTGCACTCCGTCCCACCTCGGAGACTGCGATATATCCCGTGTTTATAGTCTGGATAAGATCGCATCGCGACTTGCCGCTTCGGATATACCAGATAGTGAATACGTTCAGATACGAAACGAAGCATACAAGACCGCTCATTCGACTGCGTGAGATAACTTCTTTTAAAGAGGCGCATACGGCACACGCAACCCGAGCAGATGCCGAGGCGCAAGTAAAAAAGGCTGTGGCGTTATACAAAAGTTTCTTTGACCAGCTTGCTGTTCCTTATGTAATCACTCGGAGACCGGAGTGGGATAAATTCCCCGGTGCGGAATACTCAATACCCTTCGATACGCTTATGCCGGACGGAAGGACGATGCAAATTGGGACAATCCATCTGCTTGGCGAGAGCTTTGCAAGGACTTTTGATATAAAATATGAGGATGAAAATGGCTCATTGAAGTTCGTCAATCAGACCTGTTATGGCATTTCGGAACGATGTGTCGCCTCGGTGATTGCGATTCATGGTGACGATCACGGCTTGGTACTGCCGCCCACGGTTGCTCCCATACAGGTCGTTATCGTGCCTATTGTATTTTCACGCAAGGCTGGAAGAAGTAACAACGGAGGAGAAGCAGTGGAAGAAGCATGTGTTAAGGTGCACGAAGAATTGAAAGAAGCAGGCATAAGAGCTTCCGTGGACAACTCGGAGGATAGACCTGGCGCGAAGTATTACCGATGGGAGATGAAAGGAGTACCTTTGAGGATAGAGATAGGACCTCGGGATTTAAAGAGCAACAACTGTGAATTTGTAAGAAGAGATAACACTAAAAGGACGCACGTCCCACTTAGCGATGTCGTACCTGAAGTGAAGAGAACATTAGAGGGTATCCAAGGAGATATTCATGAGGCAGCAAAAGAGACGCTACACGCTAACATTTATAAAAGCGACGGTGCCGGAAACAATAAAAGAGAAGAAAAGATGGAAGAGCTGAGAAGAAAGGCGGAGCATGGTATCGTGTCTTTATTTCTGTGTGACAGCGAAAGATGCGGGCAGGAATTAGAGGATCAGCTTGGCGTAAGTGTGTTAGGCGAGGCGGTATATGAAACTGAAGAGGAAGAGAAAAGCGAAGGTAAATGCGTGATTTGCTCAAGAAAGGCAAAGAGAGTGTGCGTTGCACGGGCATATTGAAATACCTTCTCTTTTTAGTAAAAAGAAAACCTGCGCTAAAAGAAAAAAATTACCTTCTGCTGGGCGTCGGTCGAGTTTAGCATAGAAGCAGTA
>DAOUYX010000071.1 GCA_030665925.1 Methanosarcinales archaeon
CCGTTTCAGTAACAGAGATGTTAACAAGCCTGTAGTGGTTCTTTCCAAGTCGCATGTGTCCCCGATAGAAAGGAGCCCCTCCTGTCATATTCTCTATTTCTGCTCTTATTTCACTGATACTCTTGTTCTCCGCCATAAGTCCTCTAATCTCGCTCGGATGGATGTGTCTTACCTTGAGGATGTTTACCCGGAGCACGTGGAACTCGCTGCTGTTATTCGCTAAGACGAAGCCATGTCCGCTATGAATGGCTCTAATCGGCACTTTCACGGCTGCATTCGATGACATTTCTTCCGCGACTACGCCCGTCGCCGCCATCGCTTTCGCATTCCCTTTCTGCACTTGTTGCGATACTGCGGCACCCGTTCCAACGATGCTTATCAACAGCAGTGCTACGACGCCCATACACAAAATCCTTCTGTTTACGTGTTTCATTTTTTGTTACCTCCGCTTACATCTTGTTTTGAACGATACAAAAAGGTGACACAGAACGAATCGTTCGGATAACCGTTCAAATCGTTCAGTTACCTCCCTTTTTTGATAAAAACCATTCTGATAGTTCTATAACGTTCGTTCTCCCCCATTCTTTCTTATTGATTATCTTCCTCCTTTCGAGTGTGCGAAGGATGCCGGTCAACGACGATTTCGGGATCTCCGTTTCGTATCTGAGGTCCGCCTGGGTCATCTCCCCGTTATGCTTGAGCAACGCATTCACAATAGCCCGCTCCCTATCCGTTAACGTCTCCATTACCCGCGCCATTTCGGCCGTAGTTTCCATTTCGCCTTCTTTCACCTTCACCTGTGGTTCTTCTGCATGGCGGACGTCTTCCCTTCGCTTCATTTTGAGGATGGCGATGATAAGCGCAATAGTCAAAACCGAGAGTGCGATAATGAGTAGTAAATAGCCGAAGCTGAACCCTCCGCCCTCTTCACCGTCTGTTTCCTTAAGTGGCTGTTGGTATTCAATTGTGGTCCTGGGGCTTTCAACGTCATATCCTTGAATATCAATAACCAACGACTCGTTAGACGTTGTCACAAAACGTTCCAGTCCCGGAGGGTGATTAATCTCGATCAGTTTCACATCGCAGGGCAAATAAAAAATCGTATGATATTCTGTGTAATACGCATCAGCGTTAGTTGTGAAGTTTATTGCCCACTTGTCCCCGTATTTCCATGTTAATGAGTTTGTAATGGCGTATAATTGATTTGTATCATTTTCATAGAGATACTCAGCAGTTTTTAAGAAGGAGAGACCTTCAATATCCTCTACGTATCCAGTCACAAGCGCTTTGCCGGTTTCGTCTATGTAGATATTCAGAATAAGTTGGTTGAAATATGTCTCATTGCCGGAAAAATAATAGTCGTCAAAATAATAGTCGTCACCATTGTAGCCGGCGACTGGCGCAGTAGCAGTAATAGCTATTAGGACGATAAGGAGTTGTAATATCCACAATTTAGCTAAGGTTGTCTTTCGTATCATTGCACAACGCCCACTGCTTTATTTATTATCTCTGTTACGCTTTAAACATTCTCCTTTTGTTTTCTAACCGATCGCTTTGTCAGGAACTTCTCGAACTCAATTATGAAGAATATAGGGAGTGAGACTAAAATCATGGCTATCCAGCACTCGGCTGGTAAGGGTGCGGTTCTAAATGGATTAATGCCGATAAATGGTGGGGCGTAGATTATGGTAAACTGCAGTCCGAGCGTTAGTGCCGCGCCGATAAGCACCCATTTATTTGAGAATGGACTGAACGTAAACGCTGATTCAGTGATTGACCGCGCGGTAAAGAGATAGCAGATGTGAACCAGCATCACCGTGGTGAATGCGGTGGTTTGAGCCTTTGCCAGAACTTCTGGGTCTCCTGCACATATTATTATAGTAGTGAGATAATACATACTGAAACCTGCGAGTGCCATTACCAATGACACTATTCCCACTTTTTTGAAAAATGGGCTGTCCGTTATCCGTTCATGAGGGTTCCGAGGAGGTCTATCGAGTAACCCCGTTTCCTTTGGCTCTCTGATGAGCGGCAGTGCGAGCGCGACGGCATCAAGCAAGTTTATCCACAGGATTTGCACCGGCGCTATGGGGAGGCCCCCATCGTGCTGAGGATTGAAAAGGAGAATGAACGGTGCCATTACTATCGCGCCCAATATCAGTAGGGTTTGTCCACCATTTGTAGGCAGCGTGTATAAAATGACTTTTTTAATGTTCTCGAAGACATGTCTTCCCTCTTCCACCGCCGCCACTATACTGGCGAAGTTATCGTCCGTGAGAATTATATCCGCGGCTTCTTTGCTCACTTCAGTTCCTGTTATCCCCATAGCTATCCCAATGTCCGCAGCCTTGAGTGCTGGAGCATCGTTTACTCCATCGCCAGTGACGGCGGTAATATGTCCCCTTCTCTGCAACTGTTTGGTTATTCTGAACTTATGTTCCGGGGCAGCGCGGGCATATACCGAAATAGTATCCACAACCTCGTACAACCCATCATCGCTCATTCGTGATAGCTCTTCCCCAGTCACCACCCGGTCGGGCTCCGCCGCGCCAATTCCTAACTGCTGTGCAATAGCTTTTGCGGTCCGTGCATGGTCACCAGTGATCATTACTACGCGGATTCCAGCACGCTTGCATTTCTGGACTGCGGCCATCGCTTCTTCTCTTGGCGGATCAATCATCCCCTGGAGTCCGAGAAACGTCAACCCGTTCAAATCATCAGAATCAAGTGTCTTTTTATCTTTTGGCACGAACTTATATGCCATACCCAGAACTCGCAAAGCTTCTCCAGCCATCTCTCCCGCCTTTGCCAATATCTCCTCGTTGCGTAACGGCACACCACTTCCATTGACCAATTGGATTCGGCACAATTCTAAGACCCGCTCTGGCGAGCCTTTCACATAAATGACATTTCCATCGGTTCCTTCGTGCAACGTAGCCATGTACTGCTGCTCAGAAGAGAATGGTATCTCATCTAATTTGGTACGGGCATCGGAAATACCTGCTTTGCGTGCAGAGACAACCAACGCGCCTTCCGTGGGATCCCCCACGATTTTGTATCTTCCTTCCTCTTTATCCTCTACAAGCGTGGCGTTGTTACACAGATAACCTGCTCTCAAGGTTGCAATCAGCTCTTCACTCTCTTGTTTTGGGGTAATTGAAATATCTCCGATAATGAATCTCCCTTTGGGGTCATATCCAACACCACTCACTTCGTACTGCTTTCCCCCGCAGTATATCTTCGCGACGGTCATCTGGTTCTTGGTGAGTGTCCCGGTTTTATCGGTGCAGATAACCGTCGTGACGCCAAGCGTTTCTGCTGCCGGTAATCGCTTTATAAGCGCATTTCGCCGTGCCATTGTCATTGCGCCAAACGCTAAGGTGATGGTCAGTATCGCGGGCAGTCCTTCTGGTATCGCGGCAACCGCTAAGGACACCGAGGCGAGGAACGAATACACAAACGGAAATCCAAATACTATTGCCAGTATGAAATTAAGCGCTGCAATTGCGAGAATAGCGATGACTAACAATCGTGTGAAGTCCGCCATCTTCCGCATGAGCGGTGTGGTGGTTTCTCGTGCTTCTTTCAGAAGTTCTGCGATTCTGCCAATTTCAGTATGCTCACCTGTCCCTACGACTACTCCCTTTCCAGAGCCACTGGTGATGAACGTGCCACTGAACGCCATACAGTACTGATCTGCAGGTGGTAAGTCTGGCTCTGAGATAAGTTCGATATTCTTCCGCACCGGTACTGATTCGCCAGTGAGTGCCGCTTCATCTGCACTCATATTTTTTGTGTAGAACAGCCGTAAATCCGCAGGCACCTTGTTTCCCTCGTCCAATAGAACCATGTCACCGGGCACCAATTCCCGTGCGGGTATAACCCTCTGCTCACCATCCCTGCGCACGGTGCACTCCGGCGTCATCAGCTTTTCCAGCGCTTCTGCCGAAGCTTCCGCCTTCCCCTCCTGGATGAAGCCTATTATAGTATTGGCTAAGACAACTGCCAGAATAACCGCTGCATCCAGCCACATATCCAGAAATGCTGTAACAATACCAGCAACGAGCAGGACATAGATTAACGCGCTGTGAAACTGCATCATAAACCGGATGAGTGGGCCTCGCTTCTTGAACTTCAGCTCGTTATAGCCATATCTCTCAAGTCGTGCTTTTGACTCACTGGACGTGAGCCCCACACTGCTGGATTCTAAAGCGTCGAAAACCTGTTCCACCGGCTGTTGATACCAGCTTTTATCTTTCTGCAACGTAGACATCCCCACTATAATTAACGTTTTATAATTAAAACAAGATGCGGGTTAATCGGTCAGATAATCTTTTCTTACCTTGGGAAGTTCTTCCGCAAAAACGCGGCAATTGCCTGATAAAGTGCCTGAGGATTATCATAACCGGGAAAATGATTGCTATGCGGTATTTCGACCAATCCACATCCGCTATCTTTTAATGTTGTGAGGTACGATAAGGAGCGATTTTTAGAGCCGTAAACAAACATCGCAGGGATTTTAAGCGCAATAAACCGTTGAATTAAGTTGCCGTGCTCAGAATAATCTACTAAAGAAGGACAGCAATCAAAAAACGCCTTTTCGGATGCACTTTTTGTTAAAGTCTCAGCATATTTTTGGAACCCTTTGTTCTTTGATTGAGTCAAACTATGCTTAATATCCTTAAATGCGGTAGTGGTGAAGTAAGTAAAACTATGCTGTGCAACCTCACGCGAGAAGAAACAGTCTTCGGGCGCTAAATTGCCTTCGACATTGATAAAGCCATTCACGTACTCGCCGTATCGTTCAGCATATAGCAGAGCGACGAGCCCGCCCATACTATGTCCAATAATAACGAAATCATCTACTGGTAATGCTGAGACAACCAAGTGTGTAATTTCTACTAAATCGTATATTCCAAGGGATATATCCTCAGGATATGGCGAGTTACCACATCCGGGAAAGTCGAACGCTATGAGCGTATGAGCATGAAGCTCAGCACGGCTTACTGCTTCTATAAAATCGTTCTTTGAACAGCCTAAGCCGTGGAGATATATTAACGTTCCACTTCGGCCATGGCGAATGAAATAGTCTATTTGAAGCGGGTGGTTTCGATAAACCAGTTCTAAATTCTGAGATTGCATGGTGTCTATACGATTTTTCATTTTGCTTTAGACTTATCTCGCCTTAAAATAAGTTACGTTTACTACTTCATCCATATAATTTTTTTTGATTGTCTGAATTGTCCACAGCCGCATCAGTTTTCAACTATCCCGAAAGAATCGAGTTCCTTTTGCTTATTCAGCAAATTTCTAAGGCTTCATTAATTTGGCAATATTCTACTCTCTTTTCTCAATTTTCTCATCTTTCAAAACTTTGCTAACAATTTCTGAAATTCCGATGGCATCGCCCAACAATGAAAGTGCCTCAGAAGGTGTTGGAAATACTTTAATATCGTGAGAGAAGAATTTTCTTGCTTTTCTATTTGCTCTTATTATTGGCTCGTGAACATCTTTTCTGCCTTTCTCTACGATTCCTTTCTCTTGTAAAGAATTCACGTTTTCTTCATCAGATATTGCTTCTTTTTTTGGTTTGTATTTTATCATATATCCTACTTTTGACGTCTTAGGGCTGCTATTTGATCTTGACAGGTCCAATGCATGTCGCAATGTCCAGAATTTGACGTTGATAGCGGAGAACGTGCTGGGGGAGGAGATGGTCTTGCCGGAGCAGGAAATAAGCACCGTAGAGGAGTTGTTAGAGCTATTCCCAGACGTTAAGGACCTATTCATAGACGGACTGAGCGACCAATCCAGAGGCTTACAGACCGCGCGAAGCAGAAGGAGAACTATTCGGGCAAGAAGAAGGCGCACACACGCAAGAACATACTCATCACCGATAAGAAGCACGATTACGGCATGTTTAAAGACCTGTTCCCCCGGGGCTATTCCCCAACCAAAAGCATAACGTTGTGCCGGATCGGGGCTTCAAGGGCGTTGAATCAGATTATCCGGCTACAACGGTTATGATGCCGAAGACAGCAAGCAGTTGGATTGAGAAGGCTAATGCGCTCGGGGCGCATTATTTCGCAACAGGTCTAATAAAAAAATAAAAAAGAGAGGGGAGATAAAAAATTATTCCCTCTTCCTCAACGTTGCTACTGCGAGTACCACGCTCAATATCGCGATCAAAGCGAGCAATCCGATGGCATTGAATACAGGCACTGGTATTGGAGGACTACCCGGACCTCCCTGGTCAATGATTTTTCCGTCTGGAGTAAGATCGTCATCTCCCCTCGCCCATCAACAAAATGCAGAGTGCCCAAATTACCGTTGATCTCTGCCCCTGTCTGCCCATCGTACGTGAACCTACCTCCCCGCTGCAAGCAGCGGGGTATTAAACACAAAAGACAAATAAAAATACTATCCCTCTAACTCATCCATTATTTGATCTAAAACTGATTTTAAGTCAGCAGGTTCTGAGGAGCGAACACCATTTTTGTCGTGTTTGTGATTATTTCATATATTGACTCCAGCCAGTATCCGAAGTCTCCTATCCCAGACATCCAAACCCTTCTTTGCCGCAAACCAATCAAAGTAGTCGTCCCTGTCATCTAACTCACCGGATTCCAGCTTATCCATGAACTCATCAGAACTCATCCCATATTCTTTTTCAAATCGCTCGCATGCACTCATATACTTTTTTTTCTTATATGAGGCTAAATGAGCATCCCTTATCAGTGCTGACTTTATGATGCTACTTACCCCCTGCACCGGATACTCCTTCTTAATATCAATTTTCATTGCCATTTTGGTTTGACACCTCTATTAATCTTTAATCGTATCTATACTTTTAGCCTATATTCCGCGCATATTGATATAAATTATCTCTAAATTTTAATTTTAATGCATAACTTTAAATAAGGGGCTTTTCTTATCGCCATTTCGAGCTGTGATGTTTATGATTACATCATCATATGCAGGTGGGCTAATGAGTTCGGTAGAGTATAGCAGTAAAAACATGGACCATCCTGGCATAGTAGCCATGGTATGCAGGGAGATAGATCTATCGGGCGAGATTGACAGGATCGTGGGCGTGGATCCACGCCAGAAAGTGACTTGCGGTGAAGCTGCCAATGCGTACAATGAGTACGGAGGACGATTCTTCCACAACGACAGACACCACCACGATGAGCTTTCAAGGGGAATACAAGCATGAAGAAGGCGACCTGGACGCTAGCTATCCCAATAAAAATAACTCGAGGCTTCTCCAAGGACCACAGAACAGACCTGACCTGAAGCAATTCGTCATTTCTCTCTCTGGTCGTCGGATGATTTGCCCGTTTTTATTTATACACGCTTTAAGCGGCAATGCCTCTGATAAGAATCATTTCAGAGAGATAGTGAAAGAATATAAATGGTGCTTCCCTGCAACTGATAGAAAACCGAAGAAGGAAAAGATGAGAAGCACCGCACTCAATGGGTACCGGCTGTTTAGCACAGAGGTGGAATACGGCGGTGTAAAACAGCGATGGGTAGGCTTTTATCAGATAAAGGCAGACTTCGAGGAGGATGAAGGTGCAATAAAGAGGGAAATGCTAAGGAGGGGG
>DAOUYX010000154.1 GCA_030665925.1 Methanosarcinales archaeon
GGGGATAATAGGGCCGACGGCGGATAGGATAGGGTATCTTGCCGAAGTGTGGAAGAAGTACCTTCGTATTTTGGATCCGAACGAGATAATGAACAGGGGGAAGCTATTCTGACTATCAGGAGTTTCTTAGAACAAATTTGAGTTCGTTGCGGAAAGGAACCCGAAAGTGGGATACTAATTGAAAGTGGTGTTTAATATAATAGATTCCCAACCTTTAGCCGTAAATATGTATTTACTGCTCGAATAGACGACAGAACTGTTTATTATACTATACATTTAGCCGGTATATTTTCACCTCTTTGCTCATATAGAAAGGCGTGTAGCCCTCGATAGACTGGTTAGTCCAGAGCCGGTAATAGGTGGTTTGATTTGTGAGATCGTTCATCCCGACCAATCGCCCATTATCATCAAAAGTCATCCTGATTGACTCATTGATAGATGTCATGTTGTATCCTACGGCATAACCCATTATGGAGGACAGGAAAGCATCATAATGAAAAAGCATCAGATAGACTTCTGAGCTATTATGTTTCTGCTTGAGTGCTCGAGCTATCTGCAATCCTATGTCAGGGTCCGTTGCCACGATGACCGCTGAGACCGCCTTTACATCCTCGTCGGGAAGGTACATCTGGTCAATTACCGATCTCCGTTGCGCGAAATACGCTAACGAATTCCCATAGTCCCACCAGTTGATGAATAGCGAATCCGCGTCGGTGTTGTTCTTGATGTACAAAAAAGCTTCTTTCCTCTCGGGATTGGTGACGTATCTATCTGAATAATGCACTTCATTTAAGGAACCAATGACCGGGTTTACGAATGCGAGGACTATGATTAAGATAACAGCAACTGCCGCCAGCTTTTTCCATACCGTTTTTTGCAGTTCCTGCCTCGCTATTCCCTCTAATATGAAAGAGGCACCGATGCCGAGCGATATGTACACAAACATCGAGAACATATCCATGAAATGGTATGCCCGAACTGCCGGAATCAAGGTAGCGAGCAGTACGGCAAGGAGATACAAACCACTTTTCCTATCGCGTTTGTAAAGACCGTATACACCGATTGCGGTCAGGGCAATCCCAACCACCAGTAATGTTCCAAAAAGGGATTCAAAGCTTTCGAGTCTCGGTGGCATGAGGTCGCTTGTGAATTTGTAGACCTGGGGACTTTCTGCAAATCGCAGCATCTGTGCAGCTCTTAAAATCTCCGAGGACCCACGCACCGGATAGAGAATTAACGCTATTATAGTTCCAAAAAGCAGTGTAGAACAGATGAACGCCCACTTTTTCAGCAGATAAATCTTATATCCGCTCATAGAAGCGCGTTGAATCAAAATGAAAACGGTTAAAAGAAGACCGTAAAAAATCAGTATCGCATGAAGGATGAAGTATCCACCCCATGTGAAACCCGTAACGCCGATAAGAATTGCCGGAGCGAGAATAGTAGCCAGATAGATTGATTGGTTCTTGAAATCACCGGGAAAAGGATTTTCAACCATTTTTAGCGCTTTCCATGCAACTACAACAGTTAAAAGGATTAGAAAAAGGGAAAGAGCATCATGGAAGACAAACCCTTTCATGGTTCTGAAGATCAGGAATTGGGAGAAGGACGCGAGCAGTCCCGCAACGACTCCAGCAGACTTATTGAACAGGGTTTTTGCAAACCAGTATATGACCAGCACGGTAGCTGCTCCGAGCAAGGGAGGCACCAGCCCTTCGGAAATAGCCATGCTGGACTGCGTGAATTTGAAGGGGATAAGATCAATTATCCATCCCACGAAGGCAAGGAGATAAGCCATACCGGGCTGATACAAGGGCGCTGAACTGAACGGGTCTGGAACTGCCGGATGTCCGAAAGAATAAATATGCTCTGCCTGTCTTGCCATATAAGCATCGTTATCCCATTTAGTCTCCCACGCGCCACCCATAAAGCGTATTGTAAAGGCTAAGGCAAACAGCAAAATAATAGGAAACAGCTCTCCTTTAAACCACTCCCACTCAGGACTCTTAAACATGATCATGGCATCACACCAATTTTTGTTCACTTTGTGTAGATAGAGTCGCCGTTTTTTAAGTTCTTTTCTGCTTCAACTTCTATGCAGGTTATTTGAACGTGACTAAAAACTTCTTTTATTCTTGTTGACGACATATCTTAAGAATTACTAATTAAGTATTCAATCCGGTGATAAAAAGTGGTCAAACCGCGAGCTGCGTTAGATGGGCTAAAGGTCTGTGAGCACGGAGGAAAATTAGAAGGAAACAAGAAAAGCAGGATAATAGACTTCAGCGTGAATCTAAACCCTTATGGACCACCTGATTTCGTTTCCAACGCGATACAAGAAGCAGTAAAAGAGATAGCTGTGTATCCAGACACCGAATGCCGCACGTTACGGGAGCAGATAGCCGAGAAATTCGGCTGCGAGAAGAGAGAAGTATTAGTGGGTGCGGGTGTTTCTGAACTCATACAGCTCGTAGCACTTTCCTTTGTAAAGAATCGAGTGCTTATGCCGAAACACACATATGGCGAATACGAGATTGCGACAAAGATGCTGGGTGCGCAAATCAAACGTGTAGAAATGCCTGCTCTCAAAATCAATCCCGAATTAATAGTGGAAGCAATGAAAAAAGACGACGTGGTCTTCCTTTGCAATCCGAACAATCCCACCGGGCAGTACCTCGATAAAAATGAGATAGAGCAGATATTAGAAGCAGCGGAGCGAGTTGATGCGTTAGTGGTAATAGACGAAGCGTACGTGGATTTTGTAATGGATGTGTTCCCAACGCATAAGTTTTCCACGCACAATATGATTATTTTACGGTCTCTAACGAAATCGTTTGCTATACCAGGTGTAAGAGTAGGCTATGCGATCTCGTCTGAGGCTATTATAACGGAGCTGGAGAAGATAAAAGTGCCGTGGAGTGTGAGCGTGTGCGCACAGAAGGTGGGTGCGGCAGTGATCGGCACAGACGGTGATAAGTTTTTAGCCGAGACGAGGGCGAGAATAGAACGGAGTAAGGACACGATAGAAAAATCTTTGGACGTACACACGGATGCGAATTTTTATATCCTCGAGGTGGGTGATGCGAGAGAAGTGAAAAAGAAGCTTTTTGAGTATGGAATCCAGGTGAGGGATTGCACTTCCTTTGGCTTGCCCACCCATATACGGTTCTCCGTGCGGAAAGATGAGGAGAATGATCTGTTGATGCACCATTTAAAGAGCTTTTTAAATTTTAGTGATAACTGATTAATTACTATGAGTAGCGTTAGGAGTGGCAATGCCGAGGAATGGAGTGAAGCGCAAAAAGCGAGATTTAAAAGTGAGCGGGAAACGCTTAACAAGAGAATGAACGCGTTTAACCGGATGATGGACGAGTTTGAGACCGATAAGAAGCAGTTGAAAACATCGCTGGAGCAGGAAAAAGATCCTGAATTAGACGTGGATTTTCCCAGAATGGTAGAAAGAGGAATAAGGCGGATTACCAATAAGCAGGGAGAGCTTAGTAAAAGGCGGAACGAGCTCACCAAGCGAATGAAAGAGCTTGATGCCGAGGAACAGCAGTTGAATGCGCTGTTGGGGCACGAGAGATACCCGGAATGGCTCGAACTGAGGAGAAAGAGAGATGAGGCTGTTGAGAAAGTGTCAAGACTCGAGGCTGAGATGAAGCGGCTCATGGAAAGCATTATTATTGATACGGCACGGAAATAGTAATCAAAGGTAAGT
>DAOUYX010000116.1 GCA_030665925.1 Methanosarcinales archaeon
CTTTAGCTTACTTTCTTCGCAACTAATTCAACCGCCCGGGCAACGCTTGATATTGGCCTTATCGTGGCTACGGGGATATTAACCACCTTTTCAACGGTTGAACTGACGATTGGCGCACAGACAAGTGCGGATGCGCCATCCTGTTCTGCTTTTATCGCTGCTATTATCGCCTCTTCCATGCTCGTAACCGCATATTCCTTGATGTCGAAGGTATCTTTTCCAGACTTTATTGTCGCTTTTTCTAATACGTCCAAACATCCGCGCGAGCAAACAATAGCGATAAACTTCCGCTTCTTGTTCGTTTCTGCGCATTCTATCTCCCTTATCGTGTTTATTATCCGCCTGAAGGTACGCAAATTCGGGTCTCGCTCTCCGGAGAGGATTTTGTAAAGCGTGCTCGCAGGTATTCCCGATTTCTCACTGAATTCGCCTATGCTAACGCCGAGTTTCTGCTTGATCGCTTTTGACAATATCTCAGGGAGCGCTTTATTGTACCTAAAAATTTCAGTTACTATGTCATCAGCGATGGTCATGTCTTATAGTACAAAAGGCAGTCTCTTATTTATAAGTTATTGCATCTCTCGTTATACAAAAGGGTAATTTAATAGACGGAAATAGAAAACCTTAAATAACGATAGCAGATAAATGAATATAGATTCAAAAAATGGTGGATACTAAAATGAAAAATTTAGGAGGTGATTAAGACGGAAAAAAGAACCATAGCAAGTTTAATAGCTGTAGGAGCAATTGCAGTGGCCGTAGTAATGGCTGCGGGCTGCATAGAGAATGAAACGCCAGCAGAGATGACCGCGATCAACATCGGTTACCAGCCAAGCACGCATCAAATCGCCGCGATGTTAGCGTCCGAAAAAGGCTGGTGGGAAGAGGATCTGGCGCAATTTGGTGTAGAAAAGGTTACAATGAAGGAATTCCCGTCCGGACCGCCGGAGATGCACGCAATGCTTTCTGGAGACCTTGACGTTGCTTACGTAGGGGTTGCACCACCTATTGCGGCGATGTACGAAGGTCTGGATGCAAAGATAGTTGCAGGCGTACAGACTCAAGGATCTGCGTTAGTTGTTCGTCCGGAACTCGCCGATGAATACGAAAGCGTGGGGGTGCAGTCTTTAAAAGGCAAGAAAATAGCGACCTTCCCACCCGGCTCGATTCAGCACACACTCCTTTCAAAATGGCTAACTGAAAATGGAATAGACCCGGAAAAAGATGTGGATATAAAGGCAATGGGACCAAGCGATGCGGCCACCGCTATTGGCGCTAAAGCCGTAGATGCGGTCTTTCTCCCCAGTCCAACGCCAACGATAATCGTGGTGGAGGGTAACGGAGTGATCGTTGCATGGTCAGGTTCGATGTTGCCAAACCATGCGTGCTGTTGCGTAGTCGCCGGTGGAAAGATGATGAGGGAGCACCCAGAGATAGTGAAGCAGATAATCAAAACGCATATCCGTGCCACGGAATACGAGATCGCGCATCCAGATGAAGCGGCTGAGATCTACGCCAAGTGGCAGGACGCAGACGTATCAACGATAAAGCAGTCCATAGACGTCTCGGACATGCACTGGATCCACGACCCCAGTATAGAGGTAGACTCGGGTCTCGAATACGCAATAGTAATCTACGAACTAAACAGAGAGCGGTACGAAGACCAAGGAATTAAAGTGCTTGAAAAAGAAGATATGTTTGATACCAGCTTCTATGATGAGGTAACGAGAGAGAGATGAGGCGACCGACGAAAGAGGAAGGGCTGTGGTTAGTCCCCCTAATCATAGTCCTCCTACTCTGGGAGTTTATAGCGGGGTACGTGATAAAAGATCCCTTGATCTTGCCCCGCTTTTCTGCCGTTATTTTTTCCGTTTATGCACTCAGGGAAGTTTTAATTTTAGATATTCTGGTCAGTCTGCTCCATTTTTGTATCGGGCTGGCATTGGCATTCGCCGTTGCACTGCCTCTTGCAATTGCTATGGGCTGGTTTCGGTCTGTATTCAAAGCGATTGATCCGATTATCGAAATCATAAGGCCCATCCCGCCTCTTGCATGGATTCCCCTTGCAATCATATGGATCGGTCTTAACCACTATGCAGCGGGATTTATCATCTTCATCGGTGCATTTTTCCCCATCTTAATTGACAGCTATACTGGATTCCGAGATGTGCCAAGGGTATTGGTGGAGACGGGAAATGTGTTAGGATGCATTGGGAATATAAAGCTGATAAGATACGTTGCTTTGCCTTATGCGCTTCCCTCGGTTGCTACTGGCACCCGCGTTGGAATGGGCGTGGGCTGGATGTGCGTTGTAGCGGCGGAGATGTTCGGAGTGGGGAATAGTGGGCTAGGCTACCGGTTATTCCAGAAATTCTACTTCCTGCACCAGATGGACTACGTGGTGGCGTACATGCTCATTTTAGGATTGTTGGCTTTAATTTTAGACCGTGTGTTTAGATATTTCGTGGAGGACAAGCTATTCAGGTGGAAGAAGGGAATAGTGAAATGAGATGAACCACAAACTTGAATTACGCAACGTAACGAAGACGTTCAGCACAGAAGAAGGGGAAATGATGGCATTGGAAGACATCAATATAGAAGTCAAACCGAACGAATTTTTGTGTATTATAGGACCTTCAGGATGCGGTAAAACCACATTGCTTAGAATGATCGCGGGCTTAGACTACCCAAGCAGCGGCGAGATTATCTTGGATGGAGATAGAGTTAGCGGCCCTTCCCCTGATAGAGGAATGGTATTTCAGGAATTTTCGTTATTCCCCTGGAGGACGGTTATCAAAAACGTTACATTTGGGCTCGAAATCCTGGAAGTTGATAAACATGAGCAGTATAGAATCGCCGAGCGGTACAGAGAGCTTGTGGGTTTAAAAGGATTTGAGAACCGGTATCCTTACGAGCTCTCTGGCGGTATGAAGCAGCGGGTGGCGATTGCTCGCGCTCTCGCGACCGATCCTGCAATACTCTTAATGGACGAACCGTTCGGCTCGGTGGATGCGCAAACGAGGAACATACTTCAGGAAGAGCTGCTGGAGATCTGGAAGCGAACGAAGAAGACCGTTCTGTTCGTGACCCATAGCGTTGACGAAGCGGTGTATCTTGCGGATAGAGTTGCGGTGATGTCGGCGAGACCGGGTTGCCTTGTTAAGTGCCTTGATAATGCTATACCGAGACCAAGGAAGCGAACAAGTGTAGAAGTGAATGAGTTCAGGGAGAATTTGCTTATGTTGCTCAGCTTAGAACGCTCAAAGGCGTGTATTTAGGTTTAACGAATTCACATGCCTCAAATTACGTTAATCATTATTTACATCTGCATCGGTCTTTTTGCGGGTTTTATGAGTGGTATATTTGGAATCGGCGGCGGTGCTGTCAGGATACCTTTGCTTAATCTCGCAGGTTTGCCTTTACTCAGTGCTTTTGGAATAAATTTATTTATCGTGCCTTTCTCATCATTAGTGGGCGCGGTGAGTCAAAGGGAAAATATAGATAAAGAAATCGCAATTTATTTAATTATTGGGGGTGTTTTTGGAGCGATAATAGGCGCATTTCTCGCAGGTTTAATTCCAACTTTAATTTTAGCTGTCATTTTCGTTGCCCTTTCTATTGTAATAGTATTTGGGCTATTTTTGGACCGAATTGCGCCAGCACTTGCTCATAAAATCCATCTTACACATAGGAGTGCTTTCGCATCTTCTTTTCTTCTAAGCTTAATAGCAGCGATCCGAGGTGGAAGTGCGGGTTCTCTATTCCCCGCTTTTTTAAAAGCCACTGGGTGCGATATCCATAAAGCAATTGCGACCTCCTTATGTGTAACGATTTTCACATGTATTGGTGCTGCAACGATATTCTGGTCCCGGGGTGATATAATCTGGTTGCCGGCAATTTTTGCGCTTACCGGTTCAGTGGTAGGAACAAGGCTTGGAAGTGCTGTCTCATTAAAAACGAAATCAATCTGGTTGGAAATAGGTCTGGGGATATTAGTTGTGGGTCTCGCTCTTATTACAGTGTATAAAGCATTATAGATTTTTAGCCATCTATAATATAATTGTAATAGATAAGTAGAGAAAGGAGGTAAAAATGACCTTGATCGTCGTAACGGGAATGCCTGGCACGGGATCGTCAACGGTGATAGAAGCGGCATTAAAGTTGAAGTTAAACGAGGAGGGCGCTGCGTTTACGCCCATGAACTACGGAGACGTAATGTTTGAAGTGGCGCGAGGAGAAGGGCTTGTGGAGCAGCGAGACGATATGCGGAAGTTGCCAAAGGAAAAGCAGCAGGAGATACAACGGTTAGCGAGTGAGAAGATCGCGGACTTGAAAGAAAGCACGAACCTCATAATAGATACTCACTGCACGATTAGAACACCTTCGGGGTATCTACCGGGGCTGCCTGAGCCGGTATTGCGTAAGATAAAGCCCGATCTGTTCGTGTTAATAGAAGCAAATCCAGATGAAATATTCGCACGAAGGCAAACTGATGCGACTCGGAATCGGGACGTTGACGATGAAAAGAGCATAGAAGAGCATCAATTCATGAACCGTGCGATGTCAATGGCTTATGCTTGTCTTACCGGAGCATCGGTGAAGATAATAATGAATCATGATGGCGAAGTGAAGAAAGCAGCGAAGGAGTTTTTTGAGTTGATAAAGAGGTAACCACTTTCGCTCATTCCAGCGGTATAGCGGTTCTCTTCTTCTCGTTTTCTTTCTTTTTTATCGTCACACTGAGTACACCGTTTTTATACGTCGCCTTTGCCGTCTCCGGCTTTACTGGCGTTTCGAATGTTACTACCTTAAAGAACTTTGTCCCGCCTTCCGTTTTTATTTCCAGTGTGCCGTCAGTAGCATGCAACCTTAAATCCTCCTTATCAACACCGGGCAATTCAGCTACGACTTCGTACGCATCATTCTGGTCAATCACGTCGGTCAACGGTTCGCGCTCACCCCCGGGGAAAGGTTCTAATCTCATGTGTGAAGGTTTTATATTCCCGAATTCCTTTATCTCAGGCTCCTTTCCCGGCTCCTTTGTGTATGAGAAACCATAGATGAACGGGCCGTATCTTTTGGCAGCCTCTGGCATTTCCTCTTCTAACTTCTGCAACATCTCTTCAAAGGGGTCCTGTAGCCACTCGTCGAAGTCCTGCTGCTCCCTTCTCAGCATTCTCGAAAGTTCCTCCTCGGTTGGCGCTGGCATTTTCCCCATCTCCTCTAAAGCCCGCTCCATATACCACTCGACCAGATCAAATATAGAAGGGCGCTTTCTTTTCTCCATGATTTATCATTTAGAATTGGATATTAAAAAGTTT
>DAOUYX010000160.1 GCA_030665925.1 Methanosarcinales archaeon
CTGCTTAAATTCGTAATAGCTCATCACCGGCCCCGCGCCAACTAAAATCCTGCCGTCAGGGACCTTATACGCAACGACAATTGTATCAACATACCCGACACCTTCTTCCAGAACCTGTAGCGTATTCCCATCGGTATGCACGTCCGCAACGACGGTCGTCTTTTTCGCTTTGTCATCAACCTCGTTTATAACAGCGTTCAGCTCATCACCGAAGTTCTCTATGAATTCGTAATCCTCCGCTGTTAATTCTTCATTTGCCAATTCCCGCTCCGAAAGGTCAACCAATCGTTCTAAAACCGTTTCTAAATGTTCTAACCGATATTTTGATGCGTCGTCTAAAACGTTCATGCTGTCCAGACCGTCAGTGGTCATCTGCGTTAACGCCAGCAGTCTGTTGTAAAACTCAGGAACAGGCTCGACGTACCCGACCACTTTTTTCTCCGGTGTAGGCATCGGCATCCCGGTTTCCGCCATCGTATAGCTCTGCTTCGCGTACAGTATGGTATCATGCCGTAACTCTGTCCACGAAGCCAGTGCAGTGGTGAGCTCCTTATCCTGCCACGCGGTAGTCTGCATGAATGTCGGATACCCGGTTCCGTACTCTTTTAACAGCGGCTGCAGCGTAAACAGCCAGCTCCAGTACAGATTCCTATTCCAATCAGCATCACTAAAAGCTTTGAATTCATCGTCTAATTCGTTATACGCCTCGTCATACCGTTTATAATTGGAATCGTCCAGCTCGTCCAACAACTCCTTTGCGCGATCAGAACCTAAAAGCGCCATGACATCCAAGCCGCGTGGAAATCCTCTTATCGGCCGACCCGCGCCAGAAATGACGAACGTAAACGGCTTCGGCTCTTTATCCCCTACGTAAACATCCGTGTAAGTGCCAACCAAATTAGAAAACATGTAGGAATCAGGAATGAACCGCTGCCCCATCAATCTGAATCCCTTCGTAGCTTCCAGGCATTGGTCCGCTTGTTCAGGTGTAAAGGGCGGTGGAATAACGCAATCTCCCGTTCCGCCGTATATCTGTGGCGCTCGATACTCCGCCAATTTCGCCTTCAAATCTCCCACACTCTCTTCTGTTAACGCAGTCGGATCGAACGTCCCCGTAAACACGGAATTCATCGCTTCTCTGTACTCATAAGGTCCTAAATCATCTGAAAGGCCAACATAGAACGCTGTCACGGAATAGATTCTATCCCACTTGTCTTGCAATTCTGAATGTTCGTCAAATTCCGAGGCGATGAGCGCCGCACCCATAGTCTGTATTTTAGCGTCTTCAGCAGAGACTAAACCTTCAGGACCGCCTTTCAGCAAGAAGCTCATTCGCCCGTACCACATAAAAGCCTTGAAATAGTTCTTCAGCTTTTCGCTGCGCGTATAATGACCTCTCGGCACGTACTGCGAGTAATCCTCCGCGTATTTGAAGATGGGTGATTCCGCAAAGCCTCCGTGCTGTTCGATCAACGCCAGTTCCGCCTCAACGTCCGATTTAACAAAATCAGGAACCTCAAACTTATACTTTTCCAAATCCTCCGGTTCGAAATATGCACTCGCAAACTCGGGATCTCGGCATTCCCAATCATCCGTACACAACTGATCCTCACGCGGCTGTAACAAACTCAGTCCAACCGCGAAATAAGCGGCATTTCTTCGCGATGCTTCTTTTACGTCACCATCATAACTGTTATAATCATTCACCGAATCGTTCAGCAGTTTCATACTGATTCCCCAGATCGCATCGTAAAATTCGCGTTCCTCAATTTGCCTGAGCGTCTCGTCAAATTGGATATGATACAGATGCAAAAGCGAATCCGAGGTGATAAATATGGGTATTTCTCGCTCCTTCAGGGTGTTATAAGGCTCTGTGATATCCTCCTCTTGCGGGTTAAACGGGTTACTAATAACGACAAAACCGTTCGTTTCCAACAGCCGAGCAGCATCATCGCCCAACGCAATTTTCGTACGGAAATCGTTGAAATTGTAGATTTCGTCGGTTGTTACCGGCAGGTTATATTGCGATGTCCGTAGGCTGACATTCAGAGCATCTAATGAATAGTGTTTGGTGAAGCTTATCGCCTTATCTGGCTGAACACCGGATAAATCAATGGATTCTGTTTGTAACGTGGAAAGTTCTTCTTCGGGTTCAGGTGGTGCCGGTTGCTGAACACAACCAGCGGTTAAAATGATTCCTAAAATCAGTCCAATTATGACAATGTTCTTGTTCATATTTGTCATTAAAGTTTAGGGGGTTTTAAAACTATCGAAAGCTACAAGTTGATTTGAAGTTATAGTTTAGTCCAGGAATTACTTCCTTTTGAAGGAGTATGCCTCTTATCATACCATGCCAAGAAAAAATTTATAAATGGCTAACCCCACACTCTTTATAGCGAAATGCTCAATGTAAAGCCTCTGGCGTTTGACAGCTTTGGTGTGCGGTCCATGGCGACCTTCGTGGAGACCGATGACATAGCAGTGCTGATAGATCCTGGCGTATCGTTAGCGCCACGTAGATATAATTTACCGCCGCATCCGATAGAGGAGCAAAGGATGAACGAGCGCTGGGGGGATATAAAGGAACACGCAGTTCGAAGCGATGTCCTTATAGTTACGCATTACCACTACGACCACTTTGACCCGGAAGAGCCAGAGCTATACGAAGGCAAGATCGTTTACCTGAAGCATCCGAAAGAGAAGATAAACAAGAGTCAAGCGGGACGCGCATCTTATTTCTTAGACAAGCTCGACGAACTACCGAAATCCATAGATTTCGTAGATGGGAATGAATTTGAGCACGGCTCTACCATCATAAAATTCTCACCGCCGGTTTATCACGGCACGAACCCCCGGCTGGGCTACGTAGTGGAGGTAAGTATCTCATGCGGCGGTGAGAAGATGGTGTTCACCAGCGATGTTGAGGGGCCCTCGGTAGCAGATCAGGCGGAATTCATCCTTAACGAAAATCCAGACCTCTTGATACTGGACGGGCCGATGACGTATATGCTCGGCTTCCGGTATTCCCGGAAGAGTTTGGCATTGTCCATAGAGAATATAAACCGGATAATAAAGGAGACCTCAGTGAAGAACATTTTAGTCGAGCATCATTTCATGCGCGACCTGAAGTACAAGGAGCGGTTGACGGAGGTGTACGAATGTGCAGCGGAGAACGATGTAAAAGTGATAACCGCTGCCGAATACCTTGGGCGTGAAATAGAGTTGCTGGAGGCGAGAAGGAGAGAGCTGTATAAATAAGGGGCCGAGCCCTATTTTTTGGATTAAACCTTTTTTAAAGGTTTGACTTATAAAGCCAAAACTTTTTTGATCCGCAAAAACCTTTACTAAAAAATGATGGTTTCTTCAGTCACGCTTTGGTTTCTAAAGAAAGCTTGGACAAAGAAACTTTTCATTCTGACCAAAGCCTAATGGAAGGGATCCAATTATAATGGACATTCCCGTTCGCATCGGTGAACTCGGTGCACGTAATAGTTCCTCCTGTTGCATTAAATGTAGGCACTACTTGTTCTATGGTGCCTATAGTAAAGTCATCAAAACCAAA
>DAOUYX010000152.1 GCA_030665925.1 Methanosarcinales archaeon
CGAAAAAACCTGCTGACGCTGCTAATACGCAGAGCACAACGACAACCGCTATTTTGCTATATTTCTCCATTTTTATTTTATTACCTACCTGCAAAACTCATCGTTTCTCATCGTTTATATCATTTTCGTAAGCTACGAACCAAGTTGAAGTTATGGATACCTTTAAATCATGCAGAACAAAAGTAAGACCGATGGTTTCGAACGCAAATAATAACGGAATGGAAGAAAATACGGAGGATGAAAAACTATTAATCCTACCGTTAAACGATAAAAACTCCAAGAAACTATCCCAGATTATTTCTAACGATACTGCACGGAACATTCTAGAAGCTATCGCATCGCAATCACTTTCAGCATCGCAAATTGCAGATAAACTCGACATTCCTTTAAGCACCGTTCAGTACAACCTTGATAAGCTCAGCGATGCGGGACTGGTGAAGGTAGAGCGAACGAAATACAGCGAGAAGATGAAGCCGGTGAAGTTCTATGCACCGCAGCGTAAATATATTGTCATAGTTCCCGAAAAGACGGGTAGAAGAGATGTCATTGCGGCATTGAAGCGATACTTGACGGTGATAGCCTTTGCGGTTGTCGGCTCAGGCGCGATAGAATTTTTTACGATGAAGATGAAAAGTCCCGCATTGGAAGAAGTTACGAGGTCAATACCAGAAAAGGGCGGTGGTTTCCCCGCACCAATACCAGCACCTACGCCGACACCTACGGTGATACCAGCAACAGCACCACCCATGCCGACGATGCCCGCAGTACCATCACCAGTGCCTACGCCCATGCCAATGGCACCACCAGAAGGGATATTAGATATAGACCCAGCTCTGGGATTTGATTTTTTCGCTCATCCCGGCTTATGGTTCCTGTTTGGTGCTCTGTTTGTAATACTGGTTGTGTTCCTTATAGAATATTATGGAAGGAAAAAGGACAGAGAGGATTGAACTGAAATTGATAGCTACGAACTGATTCGTAGCTTACGCAAATCTTATATGGCACTTCCGTTCAACTATACCTTAGCGCCGAAGGGGGGGCGCTGGAGGAATGTGAGGGGAAAAATGGGTGGGAAGTGTTTGGAAAATTTAGGAGGTGATACAAATGAAAAATATAGCGATTGGAATAATAGTCACACTGGCGATCTGCCTGACTATTGCAGGTCTCTCATACGTTAATCCCGGAGTGAATGCAATAACCGGTGAAGGCAATTCCACCATCTCCGTTTCTGGAACCGGGATTATAGAAGCAGAGCCGAATCAGGCTAAAGTATGTTTGGGTGTGGAAACGCAATCGGAGAACGTAACGGAAGCTCTGGAGGAGAACTCGCTAAAGATGCAATCCGTAATCAAAGCGATGGAAAAGCTTGGAATTTAAAAAAATAGCATAGAAACGACTTATTTTAGTGTCTATCCGGTTAGAGATTACGAAACGAGAGGGGAAGAAATCGTTGGATACAGGGTAAGTAACGAAGTAACGGGTGAACTCTGCGATCTGGATAAAATAGGCGGAGTTATTGAAGAAGCCATGAATGCTGGTGCTAACAAAGTGAGAAGGATAGAATTCGGATTGACTGAAGATAAGGAGAATGAATTGAAGAATGAAGCAATAAAAGAAGCTTGTGGGGATGCAAGAACGAAAGCTGATGCGATAGCCAGTGGTTTAGGTTTTAAAATCGTCAGAGTGGCCACGGCACGGGAGAGTGGCGTATATGTAGCACCATATCGAGCAGAAGGATTTGGTGGCGGATATGGCCTGCCAATTCCAACTCCAGCTCCAATGGCAATACCACCACCAATCGAGCCGAAAGAAGTGAAAGTCAGCGCTACAATCGATGTCGTCTACGAATGCAGGTGAGAACTTTGAAGGATGACGAACGCAAGATATACGAAACTATTCTCGAATCGGATGGACGTATAGAGCAAAGCGAGTTAGTGGAGAAAACAGGGCTGCCGAAGTCGAACGTCAGCAGGTCGTTGGATTTACTTGAAAGTAAAGGATTAGCAGAGAGAAGGAGAGGAACGGGCAACGTGGTTCTGTTGAAGTGAGAGAGAACTGGAGAAGAAAGATGAAAAAGAGTTCCATTTTTTGGAATACCTGTTCCACGATTCTTACATTTATATGCTGCTCTACCGAAAATATGTAGCGCCGAAGAGAGGCGCTATATAAATATCCAAGGAGAACGGGGTGTAAACAAAAGCGAAGGTGATAAAAACAGAAAACCTGACAAAGGTGTATAATGGAAATAAGGCAGTGGATAGTCTGAATTTAGAGATAGCAGAAGGCGATATATTCGGCTTTTTAGGTCCGAACGGAGCAGGAAAGAGCACGACAATACTGATGCTCGTGGGGATGATCGAACCCACCGAAGGCAAGTGCTTCATAAACGATGTTGAAGTAGCGAGAAATCCGCTTAAAGTAAAGGAGATTATTGGATACCTGCCTGAGAACGTTGGATTCTATGGCAATATGACCGCGGAGCAGAACCTCGATTACTTTGCTCAATTCTATCCGATGGACGCGAACGAGAGGGAGAAGAGAATAGAAGAACTGCTTGAACTGGTGCAGCTTGATGGCGTAAGCCAGAAAGTGGGTGGATATTCAAGGGGGATGACGCAGCGACTTGGATTCGCACAGGCATTGCTTAATAATCCTGAGGTTATTTTCCTGGACGAACCCACTACGAATCTTGACCCGGAAGGGGTATTACAAATCAGACAAACGCTCAAAAAACTATCGGATGAAGGAAAAACGATCTTCTTTTCTTCTCACATTTTAGCCGAGGTCGCTCAGGTGTGTAAGACGATAGGCATAATCTCAAATGGCACGTTGATAGAGCATGGCACACTTGATGAAATTAAGGCGAAATTAGACGTGCGGAAGACCGTCAAAATTATCGTGGAAACCCAGAATGAAGATATGCCAAAGATAGAACATGAAAATATCGTTACCGTAGAATACAAAGGTAGAAGGGCGATCATAGAAGCAAAATCCGATATAAGGGGAGAGATATCAAGGTATTTGCTCGAACACAACATCGTAATTAAGGAGCTGAGGATAGAAGAGTCAACGTTAGAGGACGTATTCATGGAATCGGTTTACAAAGGAAAAGGAGGTAAATAAATGGCTGGAATATTCGTAGTGGCAAAAAAAGAGTTCTTGGACCACGTAATGGGCAAGAAATTCATGGCGATTCTCGCGATACTGATGATAATTTCGCTTTTGGCGATGTATCAGGGCGTTGAAAGCTATAATGAGCAATTGGATAGCTATAAAGAGCAAATAGCGGGAATAGAGGAGCATCCAGAGGGAATGCCCCCGGGTTGGATGCCGGAAAAACCCTCGATACTATTCGTTTTCTGGATGATGAGTGCATTGTTTGGCATTCTTGGAGCGATACTGGCGATAGCGATTGGTTTCAATTTGATTTCCGGCGAGAAAGAGAGTGGTTCTCTAAAGTCGTTGTTATCGCATCCCGTGTTCCGCGACACGATAATCAATGGTAAGGCGCTCGGCGGAATGGGAGCACTTGGATTTGCGATGCTGGTTATGACATTATTGTCAATAGGAATACTAATGATGCTGGGGATCATGCCGACCGGGGACGAATTTGTGCGGATTTTAGTCTTCATGGGATTTACGCTGTTGTTTATGTTCTCGTTCTTTGCGATCGCGCTGATGTGTTCAACGATTGCGAAAAACAGTACCCGCGCAATAACATACACGCTTGTG
>DAOUYX010000189.1 GCA_030665925.1 Methanosarcinales archaeon
TAAAAACTGAGTTGGAATGGTTAAGCAATACAGGATTCCAAAAACCGATGTAGTTTCCAAAGGAATGTAGCGAGTCAACAACCACCTTTTTATCATAAAAATTAACAAAATACGCATACATATTACCTCATAGAGTTCATATCAAAACTGCAATTTCTGGGATTCCATTCCATGAAGAAGTCCCGTAAACGTGATATTTGAAGCACAGACTACCCCTATTTTACCTTTTTGTATTCAGTACAGATAGCTTACGCTAAGGCATCAACCTCAACAAGCTCGATCCCATCTCTCGTTTGACTTATAAACTCGTTTATGCTCGCCAATTGCTCGTTATACCGGATTTCGTATTTCCGATTGAATTCAAACTTGACGGATTTGCCATTGAAGGAAATAACCGCAATTTTGTGGAGTATATCCCGCCTCAGCACTTCAATGCCGGCGTTTCTATATTTCTCCGTCAAAGCGCGTTTGAATATGTTAACGATGTCGTAAGCGATGAAACTGAAGTAAAAATGCACCTTTATCGGCTCTAAATCCCTGCTCGGCAACTTGTTTATATACCATTCCCCCTTCGCTTCCTCGAACAACGTCTCTATCCACCACCGATTCCCGTAATCTTCAATGACCTGCTCTGGCGCCACGTCAAACACGTTCGTCAACCAGATATGCATTTCTTCCTTCTCGTTCCCTTCCAATACCTCTATACCCGCTTTGTAACCCTCTATTCTGTATCTTCTCCCCCTGCCCTTGCCGACAACCTCAATCGCAGGTATTCGCTTCAGCGTTTTCGTTATCGTGGTTGCGGGATTCTTAGAATTGCTAAATACCGCTCTATATTCCTTCTTGTATAAATCGAGGATTTCTTGTGTGGTATATGAGCCCGAAAGCTTCTCCAAGAGCATGAGAAGCTTGTCGTTCTTCGATAACCGCGCTCTTTTCTTCTCCACGACCACACGAACGTGAGAGCCATCGGAGAACGAGCACATACACTCCGCGACCTTCACTGGCTTCTTTTCCTCATCCCGCTTGAGCTTAGCTGCTTTTCCTCGGGCTGTTTTCGGCTCATATTCCTTTGTTTTTAACATCACTTCCCTGAATTTATCTGCTCCAAGTTCGGCAGCCTGCTCGTAGAACTCTGTCCCTTTCTTTCCCCTCGTGACGTACTCCATATGTTCTTTCTTGTCCAGCCAGAGGAAGTTCTCCTCATCGTAAAATCCGCGGTCAATGTAAACCCTTTTTATCCTCTTTCCAGTTATTTCCATCGCCTTTTCCACCATCTCCTTCAGCGAAGGACCGTCGGCATCATTTATACCCCGCACCTCGAAGTAAATGGGTATTCGATACACGACATCGTATATCACGAACAGCTTGTAGCCTTTCACGTTCTCTTTCTTCAGGTAATCGTAGACCTCCTCCGACCCCTCATAAGTCAGTCCATCCACGTATATTTTACTGCTATCCCCCGCTACGATCTCTCCCGCCACAAATCCGAGGATTTTCATCCACTGAATGATCGCCTGATAGGCTTTTCGCAGCTCTTCCTCTTTGTATCGCCGAATGTCCTCGTCAAGCGTGCTTTTGCTCGGCGTTCTATCCCCATCGAGCGTGCAGATCATCTGCAAGAATACGTCGTCCTCCAGCTCTTCGTCCAGACCGTATGCGTTCTTGAATCCCAGTATCATCTTGACGATGTACGAAAGGCTGATTTGCAGCGGTGTATAGACGCAGTTGCTCCTTTTTTCCACTTTCATGTCCTCCAAGATGTTCACGATGCCCAATCCGTAGAGGACGTAGAGCATGAGATTGAATCCAGCCCATTTGGTGGCGGTGCGGCGTATTTTCTTATTGATTCGAGTGAATTTCAGCGATTCCATCTCTTTGCTCATTCGGGGGAAGCGGCGGTTGCCAAAATAGCACTTCGTGAATAATACCACTTGATACCTCTCGAGGTCCTCGAAGTTCATGCAGTCGGTGATATGGGCGATCAAATCACCAAAAAAGCGGTTGAAATCCGCGCCCATCCGCTCCCTGAACTTTGTTACTGTCCCTTTTGCGGGCACCTTCTCTAATCCCATCAGCTTCATACACGACTTATTTGAGGAAAGGAAATCAAGCGCTTCTTCTATCTTCATCCTCTCTAATTTCGCAAATAAGAAGAAAGAGAGCATCGAGGCAGCGGTGTAATCTTGTCCGTCATATTTCCTCAGTTCTTCGTTCTCACTGAGCCAAATAAGGGATGTGTTAAAGAAACCCCGGATTGTCCTTATTCCCTGTTTGCTGAGCCGGTTTAGGAAAATCCACAGCTCCAGCATGTATCGCAGGCATCCCCAGTCGTAGGAATCGTAGTCAAAAGCACTCGATTGTCCCTTTATGTTGAGTAGCTTGTTAACTCCCTCTTTGAACTCATCTTCTACCATACTATGACGATAGATAGAGTATGTTTATATAAGGCACATTTCGTCTGGAGCAAGCCTTCCGTAAGTTTTGGTAAATAGGACTAAACTATTTATGTGAGGAAACTACTTTGGATTTTAGAGACAGGAGTTGTTAAAGGTCTAACTGACGAAAACATTCGAGAAATAAAAAACACCACAAAGGTTGGCTATGCCGGCTATAATTCAAGAATATTTTATGAAGACGGTAAATGGATTCCCTATTCGGAATCAGAGAATCCAGAGATGACGATGGTTAAGGCTGTGGCTGTGTGCTCATTTAGTTTGAAAGGTATCCAAATTCCAACTCAGGATGTT
>DAOUYX010000163.1 GCA_030665925.1 Methanosarcinales archaeon
TAGCTGATGACAGAAGGAACGGTGTCATGGTTCGAGAAGGAATGGATAGACAACGATGCCAAAGCGCTTGGCGTCTACGTAGCGTTGCTGATATTACAATTTCGGGTGCGATATAGGACTGATATCCATCTTCTGTGTGGAGACGATAGCTTAATGGAATTAAGATTGAAACCCTACCTTGCTCTTTTACTGCACGACGATGAGCTGAGGGCAGCGATGGACACAGGGAAAGAGTTCCTTAAAGCGTTAGTTGCGCATACCTCTCTCCCGGAACATGAAGAGGTTTTGGATAGCATTGAACTGGATTTTTATGGAACGTTCAAAGAAGCATACCTGAGACACGTTAACAGAGAAGCAATGGCGGTGAAACTATCCGATTACGATGCTCCGACATTTATCAAAACATTTTTGAGTGATGTAGCTTCAAATAGATTTTCTAAGGGGAAAGTTACCAGTACTGGCAGTGCCATCTTACTGACACCGTTTGCTGATTTTATAGAACTTTACGGCTTATCGGAAGAAGACGTGCGTAGATTCATGGAACTCTTGCGAATAGCTGGCATCATGTTTTTAGATATCGTTCCCGCGCCCGTTCTTGAGCCGAAATTTATACAAGAAAACCTAAATTGTTGACACAGATTAACGCTCGTGGGCTCTGCCCACGTTCCCGAAAACCCTGAAAGGATTTAATTAACACAGATGAAAAGATCAATGCCGTTAAAAATAGCCGGGTCCAACAGAAGAAAAATCAGTGTTAATCAGTGTTAATCTGTGTCTTAAAGAGAAGGCAGTATACTTTATATACAATCAAAAGAAAAAATGGACTCGGTAAAATTATTTGGAAAAGCACCGGTTATCGTAGGCGTACTGAGAGCGCTGTCCATTCGTGATGCAACGCGGGCGCAAGAACAGGGTGCTGACGCGATAGAATTACGAATAGATTTCTTAAACGAGGAAGATCGAAACATAGAGAAACTAAAAGAATTCGCGTCGCAGCTCGAATCGCCAGTAATAGTAACGAACAGGAGAAAAGAAGAAGGGGGCTCGTTCGCCGGCACAGAAGAAGAGCGGATTGCCCTGCTCAGTAGCATTCTCGATGCCGTTAAGGTAGATGCGGTAGACATCGAATTCTTCTCATCAGATGAGGTTAAAACAAAGATAGTAGAGAAGGCAAAAAGCCTTCGAGTACCAATCATCTTCTCTTTTCACGATTTCAAGGGTATGCCAAGTCGTTCAGAACTCGTGAAGATCATTGCACGTATGTACAAAGAAGCGGGTGGAAGCATTGCAAAGATTGCCGTGACGCCACAGACGCTCAGCGATGCTTTACTTTTACTCGACCTGACTTATAAGCTCACACGTGGAGGGAAGCTGGTAGCAACTATCGGTATGGGTCCAGTAGGAAGGCATCTGCGCGTAATAGCACCTCTGTACGGGTCTGTATTGACGTATGGGTTTATAGAAGGCGATGAAGAAGTAGCACCTGGTCAATTCAGCGTGAAAGAACTCAAGAGCATGCTGGATAAATTAGGCGTTAAAGTTAAAGCTAAATAAGCCTCTTCTTGAGCGAGTTCACTGATTCTATGTCCCGCATGCCTCGTAATCCCAATATCCTGCCTATTCTCCCCCTATACTGATTCTCAACCTTTATACCTGCATGCTCCAGCCGTGCGGTCAATTTTTTGTTAAAGCGCTTCCCCGCTTCGTCATAGTCTGTTAGTATGGTAACTTTCTTATGCCTGCTGCTGAGATAATCAACGAACTCGGTATCAGGCTTTGATGAGCACAGCACGATCTCCTTTGTAATGCCCAGCCCTTCCAACGCGGCTTTGTCTCGGACGCCTTCAACGACAATAGCATCTACAAAATCGTTTATCTCTTGAATCACACACTTTAACTCCGTATAGGTTTCAAAATCCTGCTTCTGCAGTACTCTATTCGATTTGTTGTTCATCGTCCTGCTGCGAGAGTCAAATAAAAGTAAGCGTTATATTAGCTTTCTCCAGATACTCCAACCCTTCTTTATCGCTGTATTCTCCAGAGATCACTACGCGCTTTATCCCTGCATTTATTATCAGCTTCGCACAGATCTTGCACGGGAATGCGTTTACGTAAAGCGTAGCGCCTTCTGCATCTCTACCCGCCTGTAACAGTGCGTTCTGCTCTGCATGCACGCCCACGCACTCTTCGTGCCTCTCACCAGAGGCTATATTAAGTTTATCCCGTCGGCATCCGACATCGAGACAGTGTGGAAATCCCCGCGGTGCGCCGTTATACCCGGTTGATATTATCGCGTCATTTTTAACCACTAAGGCGCCTATCTGCCGTCTCAAACACGTAGAACGCGTCGAAACGTCGTTCACGATATTCATCCAGTATTCGTCCCAGGGTATCCTTTCTGTTTTTTCCTTTTCTTTACTTAGGTTCATTCCTTTTCCAACCTTTCAATCTCCTTTCTTATCTCTTCGATAACCTCAGGGTTATGGATGACTTTCTTTTTACCCTCTTTTACCGAGAATACGATAAAAACCTTCCCACCGAACTTTTCCTGGAATTTGCGATGAGATGTTTCCTGCATCTCTTTCCACTTATAGTCTTCAAAGGTATGTTTGAAGGTAGTAGGTTTTATCTGCAATCCGATATATTTTCCATTTATTTCGATAAAGAAATCCACGTTGTAGCGTCTATCCCATTCATCCGGTGCTGGCTTTATCTGGATGCCAAGGATATTTTGTAACTGCCCATAGATTGTTTGAATCTCGGTCATGTAGCCTTCATACGTCCTGTTCAAAACGAGATTATAGGTGTAATCAATGCATTCCTCTTCTGTAACTGATTCTAATTCATTCTGTACGACTTCAGATAGTTTAATGTACAATTTTCTACCTAATTCTATGAAGTATTCTCTTGTTATCCTAATACCATTTCGTTTCTTTTGCTTTGCGTTTTCAAAATAATAATTTTCCCATTCCTCAAATGTACTTGGTGAACTTATACGAATCAACTCGGAAGTTGCACCGACACTATGCGCTTTATTTAATCCCCAGCGGTTCATTCCATAATTCAATAATGCTTCCCTTTTAAATTTAAAGTTTTTACCTTCTCTACCTATTATCCATTCTTTTACCACTGTCTCCTCACCTGAGTTTAAATTTTTATTAGAGTCCGTTTAATATCCTCAACATTCCTTTTGTATCCTCTAAACTATTTAATATCCTTAACCTTAACCCATTTATATTATCTAAATTGACTGTCTCCAGAGATAGCGCACTTTGATAGTCTATAAGATCAAACTTTAGCTGAAACTTAAGGCAATCCTTTATAGATAGTCCCCAGATTGTTGTGACTTCACAGTTCAGACAATCCTTGTTACATTTTTCCATAATAGCATAAAGTTCGTCTGCACATTTATAACA
>DAOUYX010000168.1 GCA_030665925.1 Methanosarcinales archaeon
CTCACGAGGAATACCTGTGCATCTTTTGTTCCACTCCTGCCCTCGAAGTTCCGATTGAAAGTTCGTACAGATACCGCATTAGATGGCGGTGCGGCGCCCATGCCTATGCACGGCCCGCAAGCGTTCTCAAGTATCCGTGCACCCGCAGCTACAAGATACTGCAACTCACCGCTCTCAATGAGGTGCTCCACCACTTGCCTCGAGCCGGGATTTATAGTAAGATGCAGGTTATCGGCAACCGTATGCCCTTTCAGCACGTTTGCTACGATTTTGAGGTCGCGTAGTGATGAGTTGGTGCATGAGCCGATTGCCACTTGCTGCACCTCCATTCCCGCAATCTCTCTCACCGGCTTGACCTTCCCGGGACTGTGCGGAAGGGCAGCCAGCGGCTCTAATTCGCCCAGATTGATCTCCATGATCTCGTCGTATTCCGCATCGGCATCCGCTTCAAGCGGGATCCATTGGTCTCCGCGTTCCTGCGCATCCATAAAAGCCTTCGTCATCTCGTCGCTTGGAAATACACTCGTCGTTGCTCCTGTTTCGGTGCCCATATTTGTTATTGTCGCACGCTCTGGAACGCTAAGGGTCTTAACCCCCGGACCAAAGTACTCCAGCACTTTGCCCACACCGCCTTTGACGTCTATCCTCCGAAGAACCTCCAGTATAACGTCCTTAGCTGAGACCCAATCCGGGAGTTCTCCTGTTAGTTCTATACCGACAACTCGGGGATACCTTATTCTGTACGGCATACCAGCCATCGAAACTGCTACATCTAAGCCTCCTGCGCCTATCGCAAACGAACCTATGCCGCCCGCAGTGGGTGTGTGACTGTCAGAGCCAATCAGTGTCTTACCGGGACGAGAAAAACGTTCCAGATGAAGTTGGTGGCAGATGCCATTGCCCGGGCGCGAGAAATACAAACCGTATCTCCTGGCTACGGATTGAAGGTATCTATGGTCATCAGGGTTTTTGAAGTCTGTTTGCAGCGTGTTGTGATCAACGTAACTAACGCTCAGTTCCGTTTTTACCCGCGGTATACCAATAGCCTCGAACTGTAAGCAAGCCATGGTTCCGGTTGCATCCTGAGTAAGCGTTTGATCGATCTTCAACGCAACCTCTTCCCCCGGAGCTATTGCACCCTCTACTATATGCTCATTGAGTATCTTCTCTGCAACTGTTCCAGACATAGCAATCATCTTATAATTGGAAATAGCGCATATATCAAATTTTCGATATTGTTCAGCGATGCCCATAAAGAACTTTCTCTAACAGTTTTGCCACCGCGAAAGCGGGAAATGTGGCTGATACGTTCCTGTTATAGATAGAGGAAAGCGATAAGAAATGGATATTCAAGGAATCCGCGGCTTCTTTTGCGATGAAATCACCTATTCCCGTTGCTACTACCGTTTCCAACCCGTACTTCTCTTTCAATCTCTCTAACGAAGCAATTAACTCCTCTACCTGTGTCTTCTTTACCTGCTCGGCAATGCCAACCGCGCCATCTTCCCCTATCTCTTCAAGGTCACTGCACACCACTCTGGATAGCCGTCGCATCGCACTCACTCTGCTTTTCTCCTCGTTTTCTCGACCCGCAAAGGCATAACTGTTCGGGCTGCTACAACCGTAATCAGCCTCCGTTATGTATCCGAGAACGAGGTAAGCGTCTGCGGTTATTGCGAACAGCTCTGAGGAAACACCGCATTCCTCTCCTTTATCGCATATTGCGATTTTCTTCAGCAGTGTAGCAATATTGGTTCGCAATACCCCGGAATAGATTAATTCGCCGGTTTTGAGCCTTTCAAGGTCTGTTCTCTTCGCTTTTATGTCTCCATTTACGATTGGAATCACATCGGTTGTAGTACTGCCGATATCAACGAATATCGCATCTTTGTACTGCTCAGCAATGAGCGTCGAGGATGCGAGCCAGTTTGTCGCTGCAAAAGAAAGCGGATCTTTGTCTACCTCGGAGCCGGCTTTGAACGTGCAATTTCTGTCAAAGAATTCTGGAGCTTTAAATGTAAATGCCGTGGCGAGTGCTTGTTTTATGTGTAATACACCTTCTCGTTTCGTATCAAAGCAGTCACTGAGTTCCCCGGTCATCACCGCGCCTACTGCTTCTATCTCTGTTCCAAATCTATGGTTTACTTCTGACAGCACCGCGTAAAGGCATTCCTTATTTCGCCATAGGGGTGCGTACAGCGAATCCACGAATCCGTCTGACGTGGCTATTTTTGTGTTCGCTCCTCCTACGTCTATACCTACGAACATGGACCGTTACCAAATTTAAAAATAGAAGTTAAGTAAAGAACATAGTGTTTCTTGGACGAGGTTTATTGTTCTATTTAGTGAGAGATGACAAAGAGCAGAAAGAGCAGGAAAAAGGACTTTGAGGAACGGATAGACCGTTTATTCAGCGATCTGGACGATTGTAGCAAGACGGTAAAGACCGAATTAGGCGAGCTAAGTGACATAAAAGGTGAGCTTAGCGGAATAAAGAAAGAGCTGGAGCGAATAAAAGAGATGTTAACAGAGGAGCAAAAGCTGAGCGGGGGAAAACTGGACGAAATAGGAGATGCCGTGGAGATTCTGGAGGAGGAGTTCGAGGCAAAGCGTAAAAAAGTGGAGGCACGATCAACGGGAAAGGAAGAGGAATATTTAACCGCGTTAAAATATCAGAAGGCTGAATTCGAGAACTATAAGCGGAGAGCGGAGAAGGAGAAGCGCGAATTTGGCGATTGCCGCCTCGAATACTTTATACAGGATTTACTGCCAATCAAAGACGCCTTAGAGATCGCAATAGGGCATGGAAAAGAGAATGAGAACTCGGAAGGGTTGGTAAAAGGAGTGGAAATCTCGGTGAAGCAAATCAATGAGCTTTTGAAACGGGAGGGACTCGAGGAGATAAAAGCCGAAGGCGAGCAATTCGATCCGTTTAGACACGAAGTTGTCTCAAAGGAGATAGCCAAAAAGCATCCGGAGAACATGGTAATAGAAGTAATGAGAAAAGGCTATCTGTTTCGTGGAAAGGTTATAAGGCCTGCGATGGTGAAGATAGCGATAAAGGAGTGAGGGATAAATAAGGGCGGTAAATAAGGATGAAAGTTTTTGCATCCTGGAGTGGTGGGAAAGAAAGTTGTCTGGCATGCTATCGAGCGATTTCGAGTGGCTTTGATGTGGCGTATTTACTCAATTTCGTAGATGAGGATGGGAAAAGGTCGAGGTCGCATAGGGTTCCTTCGTATTTGTTAGCTCTGCAAGCAGAGGCACTTGGAATACCTATTGTCCACGTAAGGACAACATGGGGCGAATACGAACGTAATATGAAGGAAGCGGTGGA
>DAOUYX010000165.1 GCA_030665925.1 Methanosarcinales archaeon
CTATCATAAAAACAGAGAGGATAGTGCACGGAGCCGGATGTTCCTTTTCCGCTGCTTTGGCTGCTGAACTGGCGAAGGGCAACCCGCTGCGAGATGCCGCAGCATCGGCGAAAAAATTCGTGTACGATGCCATAATGGACGGTACGGAAGTGTCCACGATGATAGTGGTAGACCAGGTGCAGAGATTGCGGAAAGACGCTGACTGGTATTGGACGCTGGGAAACGTAAAGGAAGCCGTCAGGATGCTAACAAAGATAGACGGTTTTGAAACTATCATTCCTGAGGTTGGCACGAACATAGGTATGGCAATAGCGGGTGCAACAAGCGAGAAAGACGTTGCGGCGGTGAACGGCCGAATAGTTCCTACGAGAGAGGGTGTAACCGCCGGTTGTGTGGATTTCGGCGTCAGTAGCCACGTTGCACGGCTGATATTAGCAATGATGGAACAGGATAAAGCACGCAGAAGCGCGATGAACGTGAAATACTCACCAGAGATGGTAGAGGCCTGCAAATTGTTGGGGATGAGTGTCGCTTCATTTGAGCGGGATAAAGAACCTGCTGATGTGAAAACCATGAACTGGGGTGTACGAGCAGCAAGCGGCGAGTTTGTCCCCGATGTGATCTTCGATCTCGGCACGAGGGGAAAGGAGCCGATGGTGAGAATTTTTGGTAATACCGCAGTGGAAGTTGCAGGAAAAGTGAAGAGAATTGTGGAGTGCTTGGAACAGCGATAGATTTATATCCGATTAACTTTAAGTACATAAAGAAAGTCTAATGCGTAAGGTAATAAGAGATCCGCTGCATGGGTACATAGAATTAGGCGAGCTTGCCTGTTTGATAATAGACACCGTGGAGATGCAGCGATTGCGGCGAATAAGACAACTCGGCTTCTCCTATTTAGTTTATCCCGGCGCGAATCACACGCGGTTTGAGCATTCACTTGGCACGTATTATCTGATGAACGTTTTGCTTGACCGGCTTGGCGTAGCGAAAGAGGAAGAGGAAGAGCTTCTTGTCGCTTCTTTGATCCATGACGTGGGACATGGCCCTTATTCGCACGTGACAGAGCCGCTGATACAAAAAGTCACGGGAACCAGCCACGAAGACATTGAATACGTGCTTTTTGCGCATGACAATGATCGGGAAAAGGCAAAAGACAGCGAATCATCGGCACCGACTATTGCGGAAGTCGTAGAAGAATATCGCTTGGACACGCGGAAGATACTGAGCTACATAAAAGGAGAACAGGCTGAAAATCGGCATACGCGAGATATTTCGAGGATTTTAAATGGCGAGATAGACGTGGACAAGATGGATTATTTAGTTCGAGATTCGTATTATACCGGCGTGGCATACGGCGTTGTGGACAATATAAGACTTATTCAAGGGCTGGATTTCTTCAACGAAGAACTCGTTATAACCGAGAAAGGGATACTGCCCGCTGAATATCTGCTCTTTTCACGATTCCTGATGCACCCCACGGTTTATAATCATCACACAGGTCGGATAGCGCAGTTGATGTTTTTGAATGCGCTTGAGGATTTCATCGACTCAAAATCAGAGTCAGAATCTGGATCTAAGGACTACGCAGCCACATTAAGGAAAACCGATGATTCCGAAATAAACATCGCATTACGGAACGCGAAGGGCTATCCAAAAGAGATGATGACGCGGATAAACGAGCGCCGATTATTCAAACGGGCGGTATATACAAACATAAACGAGCTGCCCGAAGGTATCGCAGAAGAATTAAGTGAAGAACAAAGGTTACGGGAAGTTGAAGAGGAAATAAGCAAGCGAGCGGGTGTGGATATAAAATACGTCTTGCTGGATTTTCAAAAGCAAAAAGGAGAGGAGTTAGAAGAGAGTGCAGCGAAAGTGGTTATTGGGAACGAGTTCAAGAGTTTACGGGAAGTATCCTCTCTGGTTTCTATGCTCAGTCGCGTATTTGAGGAAAAATATAAAATCGGGGTTTATACACCGGAAGAACATAGAGCAGAAGTGAAGAAAGCTGCGGAGGAGGTGTTGTGGGGTTACGAGATACCATAAAACTGAAGGTTTTGGGGTGAGATAAAATGATAAGTGGAAAAGGAGATATTAGAAGAGTTTTGATATTCGCGGTTCTTGTATTCGCAACAATAGCATTTGTGAGCTTTGGATGCTCTTGCACAGCAACGAGTCACGCACCTATCATTACCGAAGTATATTATGATACATATCTGGCTGGGGATACCGATGGTGAGTGTATAAGGATACACAATCCCACCGAGAGTTCAATCAACGTAGGTGGCTGGCAGATAACAGATAGAGAGGGAGTTATTACGTTCCCGGAATGGGCGAATATAAATGCTGAGGGCAGCCTATACCTCGCTTACAACGCAACAGCATTCTATGAAGAGATGCTTCAGAGCGCAGATTTTGAATATGGTGTTGATTCAGATTCTACGCCAGATATGATAAAATCAGGCAGTCTAAAATTAGCTGATACAGGAGATGAAGTAATCCTGAAAAATGACAAAAGCGAGATAATAGACGTGGTGATTTATGGAAACTCGGATTATGCAGGCGAAGGATGGATCGGTACTCCAGTGAAAGATGTAGGTGCAGGTATAATCTTAGAGCGTGATAGAAACGAGACAACGGGGCAATATGAGGATACAAACTCATCTGCTGATTGGGATGACTATCGAGTATACGTCGTTGGGCAGTCGCACTTTTCTTACGAGACATTCAATTTTTACGGAAATGTAACGGTATTTACCTCTCCGGACAGCAGCTTTAGCGAGATTGGAAATGCAATTGATAACGCACAGGAATCAATTTATCTGAACGTTTACCAATTTCATAATTTCTATTTGATGGACCATATAATAGATGCGATAGAACGGGGCGTTGACGTCAAAATAATGCTCGAAGGCGACCCGGTAAATGGGATTGATGATGAAGAAAGGTATGTTGCAAACCAAACCGTTGCCGCAGGTGGAGAGGTCCGGTTTATGATAAACGACGGAGCCAGAGGTATTCATGACAGATATGCGTTCAATCATGCGAAATACGCACTTATAGACAACGAATCAACGATGGTAATGTCAGAGAACTGGAAAAATACGGGTGTGCCGGTCAACAATACTTTTGGGAACAGAGGCTGGGGCATTATTGTAAACAATCCGGATGTAACAGATTATTTCAGCGAGGTATTCTTTGAAGACTGGAAGCCCGCAAGCAAAGACAGTTTCCCTTTCACTGCAAACGATTCGATCTACGGGAATAAATATGGCTGCCCGCCTCTTGATTTCGTGCCAAATCGCACAATCCCGACGGGCAATTACTCGCATCCGTTTGAGAGTG
>DAOUYX010000043.1 GCA_030665925.1 Methanosarcinales archaeon
GGCATCTATGCCTACACTGCAGAAGGGTTTAAGATCTATATGGAATCCTTAAAAATTGACGGTTCGCCTGTTGGTGAATGGCGTAAAGACCACCCAGAAATCAAAGATTATAATTTTCTGATTATATCATTGGAATGTGGCTGCATTAAAAATTTCAAAGATCTGAAAGATGTTCCTTTCAAATCTGTCAAATGCAAGCACGAAAATTATTTCATCAAAATAGGCGATGATCCTGATGACAACGTATAATTTCCACATTGCCGTCAAGGATAAAGAAGGCAAATTGCATTATGCCGGGAAGACATTTAACTGGAAGCCGCCAGAAGGGGTGACGCCAAAAGTAGGTGATATACTCCGTGTGTTTTTTGTTGATGTTAGCACTTATACCGATCCCGAAACGAAAGAGAAATGGTTTCGCCTCTGGTCCCCACGTGCTGCAGGAATACGTACTGATCGTAAAGAACCCGATTCCGTTGATACACTTGTAAGAATGACAAAGCAGACGACCGGACGTTTTGATGTTAAAAAAGCTCCGGATATGAAGCATCTTGAGCAGCTTGAATCGAAAGGCAAGCGATTCGTTATGCAGCATCATTTCCGGGGCGCATCGGAGCATATCGATTTCAGGGTGCAAAATAATCACGTCTTAGACGGTTTCACGATTGCCGCACAACATGCGGATATTCTCAAAGATGTTCTTGTGAAACATTGGAAACTGGAGAAGAGCAAAGATAAGTATTCTTTGTTTTGGGATGGAGAACTCGCCTATCAGCTTGACAAGAAGGAGAATATTACGAAAGAGCCTTCGGCAACATTAAAGAAGAAAATATATGATTTCCATGTTTCTCTTCACGAAAATCCTAAGTATTGGAAAATAGATATGGAAACGGGAGAAGAGAAGAAACGCAAAGGTGTTGTTGACGGTTCAAAAGAAGTAGAGAAAATCTTCTGTGTGAAGAAAGGGAAAGAACCTTTTGAGTGGCTTGATGTTGTCGGTGTTACGAAACCACGTGAAATCGAACCTGAACCCGGAGGCACAAGATTTTATCCTGGCATCTTCGTCCCCATAGATTCAGGGATGTATTATCCAGGTGCATTGAAACCGTACTTCAAAGAGTATTTCTTAGTAGGCAAAAAGTGGAAAGGCCGCATCGTCTTCCGTTTAGTTGCAGGTTTGAAGGGTACGAAAGCAGTAGCCGATTGGCTTTACTGGAAACCTATTGACCAATCTCCTTATGTTCTTTCTTCACGTGCAATCAAAGATAATTGGCTTCCTGATGAAGGGAGCGCAATGCCACCAGAATGGGAATCAAAATTACCGGAAGAATTGCGCTTCTGGAAAGCGGAAGATAAAAAGAAGAAAAGCGAGCTGCGTAAATTGGCTAGAGAATATCTAAAGAAGAAAAAGCGGTTGAACAAAGAAAATGAGGGGTCTTTTATCTTCACAAACAGAAATTGGAAAGGCCAATACGTGGTGCGGGGTCTTCCGTTTGAAGATTTTCATCTCAAAATCAACTCCAAGAAATTTCACCTGGATAAAGATCCTTCTTCTAAAATGCCCGAAGTCGGCATCTCTGCCCTATCTTTTGAAGGCAAAGAAGGATACTTCAAACCGGGGGAGAAAAAGCCGAAAACCGAAGTTAATCCCAATCGTAAAATACCTGCGTTCATTGAAGTCGTAGATGAAGGCAAAGTAGAGATAATTGCAGATGAGCCACTTTATCTTCACGTTCGATTCAAAGGTCAGTCCTTAAATGGCTTATACCATCTCAAAAGAACTTCACGTCAATCGGAGTTCTGGACATTGAAAAAGGGGATGCAATCGTTCTGATGCCAACGAGTACAGAAGAAAAATGGGAACTGCACTTCCTGCAGGTTTATCTCGAATCGGCAGCCGCTGGAATCAATGTGCATTCCACTCTTTTCTATGCTCATGTTTCTGTTTCCAGTTCCATTCCACAATTAATACTAACAAAAAAATGACGTCTGGTATCCCTTTGAGTGAAGAGGAAAAAGAAATAATACGCGCTGAGATCAGCACAAAGACAAAGAGGCAATTAGCCAATGAGTTAAACAGGCATCGCAAAACTATTGGTGATTTTGTGAATGCAGAAGGACTTGAAGAGGATTAGTTTTTCGCCCATTTCTTCACAAAAATATAAACTATCGATTTCATTTAATCTCTTATTATGAGGGCTGTAAGCGAAAGTCATGAAATCGCACAGTGGAAAATCAATACCATTCTCATATTTTATTCTTTGTTCTTTCTTCTGATTCTAGTCCTGGTTTTTATCTCCGCTAGTTATTAGTTTTCCTTCTAATTGGATAGATAAATCTTAAATTGTCTTATGCTCTATTTTACTACTTTTTCATATGGAAAGCGAAATCTCACTTCAGGATTTGTATCAGCACCCAGTAGTCGCAGAGATTATAAGCGAAAATAAACAACTACGTGCTACACTTTCTGAGAAGCCGGAAATAAAAAATCTGAACGATATTCCTTTACCTTATACAGTCAAACGGCATGTGCTCATCAATGAAGGTGTTCATAATGGCGTTTTCTATTCAGCGCAAATTCTACGTATGGCTCTAAATCAACATGAAGGGCTTTCACTTTTCTTGGATCATCATTCAAACGATCAAGGTGGTACTGCACTCACCTGGTGTGGGTCAATCGTGAATCCATCCTGGTCAGAAGCGGATAAAGCAATCATTGGAGATCTTGACGTTGTTGATCCAAAGACGGCTATCGCATTAGCTTACGGTGCTAAATTCGGCATCTCCGCTACTGTTGATGTTGACCCAATAGAGCGGGAAAACAATTCGAAAGCTGCTAATGATCCTGTATTTAAGTCCTACTCAATCGTTTTAGATCCCGCTGTTCGGGAGACGATGCTAAATGAGAATGACACTTCTGAAAATAAAGAAAACGAAGGTGAAGAAAAAGATATGAGCGATGAATTGGACATGAAGTCCGATCTGAAGCCCGCAATAGCTAAAGTAGATGACGCTATCAGACGCGCATCTGCTATGAAAGACACTTCGCTCCTGACAACCTTGCAGCAAACCAAAGCCATCCTCGCCAAACTCGCCGGTACGGAATATCCATACCCAAAGCCTGGCGCCATGGAAGAATTGGAAGGTAAGTTTACTGCGTTGGAGCAGTTGATTACAGCGAAACTAACACCGTCTGAACCCTCAAGCGTTACCCCTATCCCTGAAAAGAACGCGGAGCTTGAGGCTGTATCGAAAGAGAACGAGACCTTGAAGGCACAGTTGGAAGCAATCGAGCATGAAAAGCTCGCTGCACGTGCTAGCGGCATCTTGAATAAGGAACTCGAAGTTGGTCTGCTTGTTGCTAAAGATTCTGACGCACGCAAGACTGAGCTTGAAGCTATGAAGGCACCCGAGCTTGACGCGGTCGAATCGAACCTGGATAAAACAATGCACATTCTGCAAGAGACACCAGAAAAAGATGATTCCAAGCCAGGGGCAACACCTAAGCGAGAGGAATTGAGCAAGGATAAAGCAGCGGAAATCGAACATGATTCAAATCAGAAAATGCTAGATATAATGCTCAAGGAGCAAGATAAGGACCATATAACCCTAGGAGGGTACTGAAGGAACATGAGAACATTACAGCAATTAGCTGCGGCTACTGGTGTAACGCCACAGAGTGGTAGTGCTAGTCCATGGGATGTAGCTCGAGGCTCGTTCCTATCACCGGACGTGATGCGGTTCGCAGAAGAGCAGAGATTCTATCGTCAAGCAGTAGATGAACGTAACGAGCTAATCGGAACTAAAGACAAATCGCTTGACATTCCGCTCTCAACGGGACATGAAACAATCACAAGCAGAACCGCTGGTGATTTCGGTCAGGAAAGAACTTACACCGAGATGAGTAAGCTGGATACAAAAACAGTGACTCCTGCTTACAAGCTCGGAGGCGTTGCTATCGATAAGGAACTACTGGGTACGACTCGTCTTGACTTGATAAAAGAGGCGAAATTCATACTGGTGGAAGACATCGAGGAGCAAATAGAAAATAATATTGCAGATGCGTATGATGCGGGGGTAACATCAAATGTAGTTTATGGCGGAGATGCAACTACACCGGCAACTCTGGCAACTGGCGATAAAATCACGGTTGATTTAGTCGCGGACGCTATCGATAAGCTAGGTACAAAATGGAAAGCAGCAATGTTGTTTATTAGCAGTGCGCAAAGAAAAGTATTCCACAAGTCTAGCCAGTTCACGAATGCTGCTGAGTATGGAACTAACGAAGTTGTGTTGAATGGGGAGATCGGCAAGTATCTCGGTGTGAAGATTATCGAAACAGACCTGACGAAGGCCTATACGGCTGGTGATCAGGATGATGGTGTTGACAGCACTCCCGGATTATGGGGACCGACTGGAACTTCATGTCTGTTGGTAGGTACGACACGATCAGGTAGAAAGCCCGCAGCCTTGGTATGGAAAGAGAAGCCCAGCGTGGATTATGAATATCTGAAGCGAAAAGCAACCCATTACCTGTTATCAGATGTAGCATACGATACCGGTATAATCCATGAGAAAGCGTGTTGCTTGATTAAGGTGTCAGATGCATAGGTGGTGACGAGAAAAAATGGGAATGTATGGCTGGCATGACAATTCCTTAAATGCAAAAGAGGTTACTATCGGGATTAGCGCAGCGAAAGTCGCGCTTTCTGCTCCCGCCTCCAGGTTATTCTCTGCTTATTCCACAAGTGCATTGACCTCGGGCGCAGTCGTTTCAGCGACAATCAGTCAAACCATGACTGTGGCATCTTCGTCAAATCAGATTGAAGTGGCACAGTTCATACTAACATCAAACGTAAAAACGGGGACATGGGCAAATGCAATACTAGGCAAAATCGATTATTCCGAGAGTGGATTAGCACACGGCATCGCAGGCGCAATCTGCGCAGAGATAGATCTACCTTCAGCCACTGCAGTTGTACGTGGTACGTATTGCACCTGGGAAACAGAGATAAACTGCCCTACGGGTTGTAACATGGGTGGGAACCCAATCTATGTCAACAGGATTGCTGTTTGGGGTGGTGCGGAGACACAATTTGACGCGGTCGGATATTTATTTGAAATAACCGGCGTCTCCTCTGGGGCTTCCAGCTTCTGGTATGACAACCAAAAAGCAGCACCGGCAGTCGAAGAATTTATAAGGGTCAAGACGCCTTCGGGAGTTAGATATCTTGCGCTGTACAATGCAAATGCATAAGGAGAGAAAATGAAGATCACACGTGAAGTCGCAACAATCGCCCAGATAAAAGAGATAGAAGTGGCAAGTGCAGTGAAGCCAGAGCCATCAAAGGAGAAACAAATAAAAGCAAAGAAACCAAATTGGTAATATGCGAAAAATAGTACTGCAAAACTATATGGTGATGTCGCCCATGCCAGATGGTAGCTTCGCTTCGAAACCATACAACGTCAAAGAGAGCATGGTCAGTTGCCTCTTGCACCCTTCCCTGAAGCTAACGGGGCGGGAACTTCTTTTACGCAACAAACTAGCCACGTGGATAGAAGAAGCGGAAATCATAGAAGGAAAAGGGCACATACTCGTGGAGGAAGAGGATTACCGCAAGCTCAAGCAAGCATTTGAAACGATACAAGGGTTCACAAAAAGCGATATGGAACTGGTGAGAAGGGTTCTGGAAGCGGAAGAGATAGAAGTAGCGGAGAAAGATGTGGTGAAGAAAGACGAGAAGAAAGCGGTAAAAGGGAGACGGGAGAAATAATTAATCATGACAATTTGGGTAAGAATCAGAAAGGGAAAGTTGGTATGGTCATTTGATAATATTGGAATCGTTCTGAGATGCCATTTGTGGAAAGCAAAGCGGAGAGAGGAGACCAATCAGTGATGTATGACTTCCCTGCTCTCATCAGTACCCTCGGCTTTCCCATTGCAGTTGTTTGTTTCCTGCTCTGGGAACGTCATAAATCGATGCTTCATTTTGAGAAAGCGATAAAAGTGGATCTCGTTGATGCTATCAACTCACTGAAAGTTGAAATTGTGAAACTTAATGAGAGATGCAAAGGAGGTAAAATCGGGTAATGTCTCTTATCGTTGACGCAGCGGGCGATCCGTATATCCATGCGCATGGTACAACAGCGGAAGTTCTGGCTCATCTCAAAGCTCAAAACGTACCTGGTTCACAAGTCATTGCCATCTGGGATGCTACCGCTGGCCCTACAAATTGTGTTTATAGAAGATAGCTACGTTTTTATTCCCCTCTATCCAATTTATAAATAAAGGTATGAAAGACAATGAAAGATTTTGTCCTGCTTGATGGAGTTACTTATAACATTAATGAATATTTAGCAGCATTCTTAAGAAAGCCTATTGCAAAAACACATATCAAATATTCAATGGAGAATGGCGATGCTTATGCCGCTTCTGTCCGTTCAGAAGGTCTTGCAGATGATGGAACACTTAAAGTCTTGTTAAGCAATCCAGCGGATAGCCTCAAGAATATCTGTTGGGTTTCTTTAGTTGTCGCTGCTGAAGGCAAAGCATATCTTGATATGTATGGCCAAGTAACAGTTGATACTCCGGGTACAGCTCTGGCTCAAGTCCAGAAGTTTTCGGGTTCATCTAATACTTCCGTTGCAGATTCGGAATATGATGGCGCATATTCTTATGGTGCTCCCAATCTCATCTACAGTTTTCTTATACCCGGTGGCACAGGTGTCAAGACAGTTGGCGGGCAATCGACAGACGCCGAACTTGCTATGGCAATTCCAGGCCGTAACGTGTTAATAGTGCTGACAAATAAGGCCGGCTCAGCAAAAGATATGTCGATGAGAATTGTATGGCTTGATTGTGAAACAGTCGGAGTATAATGAAACCATAGCTCATCTAAAATGCTAAAGTTTTATATACTCGTCTCCATTCTTTATTTTCAATGACTTTCTTAGTGCTGAAACCGGAATATCCACATGAAAGCGCATCGAATAGTTTGTTCAGCGTGAAGAAGGGCGAAATCCTTGAATGCCCTTCAGGCTATAATCCAAGTGATTCTTTTCAAGTTTGCGAAACCCGTGCAGCGGCGAAGCAATATCTCAAACTAACCAGTAAAGCTAGTTCGCAAGAGCCCACAAAAGCGGAAGAGCCTTCCAAGGATAAGGTGTCCCCACAACAGCCTTATCCTCTCTTCCGCAAAGTGGCTTCAATTGGCGATGATGATCCTACATACCAATTATTCTCTCGTGATATCCATCGATTCCTTTCACGTGACGAAGCGGAGATTATTAATGACTTCAAAAGCGTGAACATGCATAAAAATACTGCTGAGCGACTACTTGAATATGAACGCAAGCATTTTACACGTAAAGGGATTGTTGATGTTTTGGAAGAGATAGTGAAGAATGGAGGTGATTAACTGATGACAGTTTTCCCTCAATTGTTCTTTGATGAAATCGGACAAGGTTATGGAAACTCAGGCGCGGCAATTACTGGTGAAACATATGTGCGGGCACTGGTATATCTCGGAAATGGGATAGTTCTTGCGGGCACAGGTGCGAATGCGGAGATATGGCGCTCTACCGATTATGGCGTTACATGGGCGGATACAGGTGCGGCAATCACTGATGAAGCATATGTGCAGGCACAGGTATATCTCGGAAATGGGATAGTTCTTGCGGGCACAGGTTCGCATGCGGAGATATGGCGCTCTACTGATTATGGCGTTACATGGGCTGACACAGGTGCGGCAATTACTGATGAAGTGAATGTGCAGTCACTGGTATATCTCGGAAATGGGATAGTTCTTGCGGGCACAGGTGCGCACGCGGAGATATGGCGGTCGGATCTCCCTCCATTGCCCGCATTCGAAGATCGTATGATCGAAGAATACACGATTGAAGAGTTCAAAGGCACCGGCTGGTCGAATGAAACATTGAAGGCTATCAAAGAGTATGTGGACGACTTGGAAACTCGGCTCAGTGCTACACGAGCAGGATATTTAGACAATATTAATAACGTCAACTTAGCTACTATAGCGGATATATCAGCCTTAACAGCTACTGAAATAGCTTATCTGAATGCAGCCATTTCTTCACGTTCAAATCACGCAGCCGCAGATGTATGGACTGTTGTTACGAGGGCACTTACAGATAAATTAGGTTTCAGTCTATCGACAGCGGGGATTGATGCAATAGCAGACCAAATATGGGACGAAATTCAAAGCGGACACGTAGATGCGGGTTCTTTTGGAGAATATCTTGATGCGAAAGTATCTGACATCGATGTCATCGGCCCGGGCGCGCTCAGTTGCACATGGACGCAAAGAGATGGCAGTGGCAATCCAATGGATAATGTGCAAGTTTGGATCACAACAGATGAAGGGGGCGCTAATGTTATCGCTGGTACACGTCTTACAGATTCTAGTGGTGAAGTAACCTTTATGTTAGATGCCGGCACATACTATGTATGGCGTGAAAAAGGCGGTTTCGATTTTACCAATCCGCAATCCTGGACAGTGAGCTAGAAAAATGGGAACGACTGGTGGTGCATCGGACGGTGAAGCGGCATTAACGAGTACATATGCTACACTTTCTCGATTGCGCGCTATTACGCATTTTACCGAGGCGGAAATCTCAGATTCGGATGTTAATTTATTTATACCTGATGCAGATCGGGGGATATTACGATTAGCGACAATCGAAGTATATGATGAAAAATTGGCTGGCGGTATAGATGGGTCGAATAAGATCTTCACTACCGCACACACACCTATTGCAGACACTGATTTTGATGCGGATGTTGACGGCAATGATGTCCTCGTGAATCGTGTATCATACGATGCTGAGCAGAATCCTGAAAGCATAGCCGTAACAGTTTCGCTTGTCAATTCTCGTGATGGAATCGTTACTTTAGAAACCGCACCTACAACAAGTAATAGCGAGCTAGGTCTACATATCGATTATCGATATTACAAGACGGCAGTCGATTATGACGTACTCACGCTTGCTGCGAACTATTATTTAGCACACCTTTGTGAAATGAAAGTGAGGATTTCTAGAACAGAACGATACACCGAAGCGCCATATCCTTTGTCAGCTTCTTTCTTGGTTCCCCAGCCTTCAAATACGTATTGGCTTGATCTAGCAAAAGCGACATTGGCGTCCATGGGCAGACCGACACTGGTGGTGACATAATGTCTACAACGTACACATCGGCAGCGATTGTGAAGAAAATACGCTCCTCAAACAGTTTAAAATTTGTAAAGTTGCCTTCTACGCCTGGAAGATGCGACATGGGGGTGATGATATATGGCAGTAACATATACAACAGCAGCGATAGTTAAAAAAAGGACCAATTTTATCTCTGCTTCACTTACAGATGGCGACATAGAAGAGAATATTATGCAAGCTGAAAGTATAATCGACTCCGCAATGTTAAAAACCGCGAGGGGCATCGATCCCGATATTACATTTGATAGTTCAAAGCATGGTATAATTAGGAGTTGCGCAACAGATCTAGGGGCATATTTTAGTATAGCATTTGATTTTGCCGAGTTTAGATCTATGGAGGATGTGGAAGCGACGATAAATTTATTGTGGAATTCTGCACAAGTTGCTCTCACTCTACTTGCGGATGTAAGAACCGTGAACCATTTAGAGGGGTTATAGTATGAAGCCAACTCGTTTTGGATTCAATAGCTTGCCAACTATGCCAAGCGCAAAGCGAGTTTCACTGTATAGATCGCATAAAAGGAAATCGAGAGTTCCTGATGGGCTTGAGCGTCTGCCAACTATGCCAAGCGCAAAGCGAGTCTCACTGTTCAAGACGCATGGAAAAGAAGCAACAATTGTTGTTGCAGCATGGAATACAAAAAATCGCGACAGAGCTGATTACCTTGCACCAAAAGAAGATGCACTTGATTACAT
>DAOUYX010000176.1 GCA_030665925.1 Methanosarcinales archaeon
ATCTTATTTGGAAGTTTCAGTGTTCTTAATCACTACTCCAAACCCTCACAGGCTGAAATAGAGGAGGATTAAAAGATGGACAAAAAACTTGAAGAGGTTTTAAATTTCATCAAAGAGCACAAAAAGTTCCTGGAGGAGAGGTATAAGGTGAAAGAGATGGGCATCTTCGGCTCTTTTGTGAGGGGTGAACAGGAAGAGAGTAGCGATATAGATATTCTTGTTGAATTTGAGGAGGTGCCAGACCTTCTAAAGTTCATAGAACTGGAAAGGTACCTTGAAGAAATTTTGCGGATTAAGGTTGACCTTGTAAGAAAATCTGCAATAAGACCCGAATTGAAAGAGATAATATTAAAGGAGATGGTGGAAGTATGAAAAGAGACTACATGCTATACATCAAAGATATTCTGGATTGCATGGAGAAAATAGAAGACTTCATTGGTGATATGGACTTTGATGAATTTGTTAAGGATGATAAGACCTCAAGTGCTGTAGTAAGAAAACTTGAAATTATTGGAGAAGCTTCTAAGAACATTCCGAAAGAGATGAGGATGAAATACAAAGAAATTCCGTGGAGTGATATGGCAAGGATGAGGGACAAGATCATCCACTTTTACTTCGGTGTTGATTATGAAATAGTGTGGAAGGTTATAAAAGAACGGCTTCCAGTATTGAAACAGCAGATTGAAAGAGTGATTAAAGAATTGGAGGGCGAAGGATTGAATGAGTGAATAAGTGCACCAAAAGAGTTTGCCAAAGAAATGCCAAAGAATACTTCTAAGCCATGGAATGGAGATATGATAAAATGGACATAAGAGTTCGTAAGATCTACGAAGCCTTGTTTGCCCTTGAGGACTTAAGGGAGCTTTACCGACAAGCATTACCTACCGGACTTGACGAAAGTGAAGAAGAGCAATTTTCAAACGGCATAACTCGCGTAGAGACTATCCTAAAAGAACTAAAAGATGGCAAAGGCAACCCGATTAAGCAGGTTGTTCCTAAACTCGAACTGAGGACGAGAGAGGAAGAGTTCATCAATATCAATCCCATTCAATCTGGCGGGCGACTAACGCCAGAAGCGCGGAAAGCACTTATTGCATACGGGGACGGCTATTCAGTCTGTGATAAATGTCTGGTGGGCCGACTCGATAAGATAAGAAAACCGCCGGTGGAGGAGTTCCATGCGGAATTAGCTGAGTTCGTGGGTATGGACGAGGTGCGGGTTGTACCGGGTGCGAGACGTGGCTTTCAGGCTGTTACGTCCTCGCTCATTGAGATAGGCGATCTCGTGATCGTATCCGATTTGGCGCATTATACGGAATTCTTAGCGGTGGAAATCGCAGGTGGCGTAATCAAAGAAGTCCCATCAGGAGCAAATCACATAATTACCGCTGATGCCGTTGCGGAAACAATAGAACGTGCGAAAGAGGAGACGGGCAAACTGCCAAAACTCATCATGATTGAGCATGTTGATTACAACTTCGGGAACGAGCATGACGTTTACGGCATTGGCAAGGTTGCGAAGGACTACGACATCCCGTTTCTTTACAATGGCGCTTATGCCGTAGGAATGATGCCCGTGAACGGTAAGGAAATCGGCGCGGACTTCGTGGTTGGCTCAGGGCACAAGGCGATGGCGGCAGTCGCGCCTTCCGGCGTTCTGGCTACTACGGCGGAATGGGCGCCTACGGTGTTCAGAAGCAGTCATATCGCTGGTGACGTTACCGGTAGGAGTTTCGAGACTAAAGAGCCTGAGATGCTGGGCTGCACGCTGATGGGTGGCACTGTTGTTTCCATGATGGCTTCGTTCCCTGCGGTGAAAGAGCGTGTGCAGCACTGGGATGATGAAGTGGAGAAATCAAATTATTTCGTGCATGAGTTCTTGCGCATAGAAGGGAATAAAATCGTGAGTGAATATCCACGTAAGCATTCTCTTTCAAAGGTTGATACTCGTGATAGCTTTGACCGGATTGCGAAGACGCATAAGCGAAGAGGGTATTTCCTCAGTGATGAATTGAAGAAACGGAAGATTGTGGGCGAATTCGCAGGTTCTACACGGGTGTGGAAGCTCAATACGTACGGGCTGAGCTGGGAGCGGATAAAGTATCTCAGCGAGGCGTTTTTAGCAATAGCGGAAAAATATGAATTGCCGGTACGGTAGCTCAAAATACACCACTCATAAATTTTTCTATGCTTTAGGAGCAAATGGAAGAATGTGTCATCTGCAGTAAGGAAAACGCATCAGAAGCGTTGCAAGTTTGTGGCGACTGCATACGCAGTGGCAGAGCGGATGCACTGGATTATGCGAAGGCTGCACATAAACGAATAAGAGCGAGATACAGCCTTCCGGCAGAACCGCCGAAAAGTAAAGGCGGAATACGGTGTAACCTCTGCTCGAATGAGTGCGTGATGAAAGAAGGTGAGCGGAGCTACTGCGGACTGAAAATGAACGTCAGCGGTAAATTAAAGTCCTTAGCACCACATGACCATGCATTACTGCATGCATACCGCGATCCATTACCGACCAACTGCTGTGCGGCGTGGTTCTGCCCCGGCTCTGCACAGTTCGGAAAGGTGAACGTCGCGGTATTCTTCTACGGCTGCAACTTCGATTGCATATTCTGTCAGAACGCCTCGCATAAAGCGTTCGGAACGGTTAAGGCAGTGAGCGCAAAAGACTTTGTTGCAAGTGTGAAGCAGCGTGAAAACGCATATTGCGTCTGCTTCTTCGGCGGCAGTCCAGAGCCACAGCTTCCTTTTGCTATTCGTGCTTCCGAAACGATTTTAGCGGATAGAGACGTGAGAATATGCTGGGAATGGAACGGCTGTGGCAACAGTACGCTGGTGAAGCGTGCGGCTGAACTATCGTCTAGAAGCGGTGGAATCGTAAAATTCGACCTCAAAACATTTGACCCCAACCTGAGTATAGCGCTAAGCGGTGTTCCAAACAAGAGGGCGTACGAAAACTTTGAGCTGATCGCAGCAGAATTCTTCGAGAATTCGGATCCTCCGGT
>DAOUYX010000007.1 GCA_030665925.1 Methanosarcinales archaeon
CGCTTGGAAATGAATGCTCTCTCTTCTGGTGTGAGTTCCCCAACAAAGCGAGAACTGTTCCCATGTAATTGCTTCATTTTGGACACATCAAAAGAAAATATGTGTCCTAAATATATAACCCTTTACTTATGCTGGGTTGTATTTAACCGATCCCCTGAAACCATCGGCGGCTATGAAAAAAGCACCTATCCTTCCACACTCTCAAATTTAAACGTTCCCACAACACCATTAGAAAGGTGATAGTGAATATTCACAAGTCTTTTCTTGGATTATAAAAGTACGTCCTAAAAACCAATAAAATTCAACTCTTTGTCTTTCTACCCCTTCGCTTCATAATCGGACGAATAGCACCGCACGCATCGCATTTCAGCACCAAGACACGGTCCTGCTTCTCAAAGTGCGTATCCGGCTTCTTGCATTCCCAGCAGAGCACATATTCATCCATATATCTCTGAATTTGATGCTCCACAACGTCCCGCGAAAATCTGCCCTGGAAAATCACTCTATCGCCCACTATCTTACCCGCGGTACCCAGTTCATTCAGCAAAAATTTCATTACGTGCTCTTGCTCTCTGTTTATGTAGTCGCATACAACGTCAAAATTGTCAAATATCGTGGTCTTTCCCTCTATAAACACTTTTAGTGCGGGTATAACGAAACGTGAATCACTGGTCGTCGTACTCGGTATTTGTTGCAATGCTCTATCCAAAAGGTTAACGTACTCTTCCATTTTAACTATTTTTCCGTACCTTACTTCCTCAGAAGTTTAAGTTAAGTGCGGTCCCGCGCCCCTGGAGAACGCCGAGGAAGGGATTTGAACCCTTGTGTCCCGCAAGGGACACCGGCTCTCAAGGCCGGCGCTTTAGTCCGCTAAGCTACCTCGGCCGCTGGCACTTGTTTTGTTTACTTTACTCTACTTTACGGCTTCTTCTCCGTCCATTTATACTTCCGCATCTTACTCGATTTACCGAATCCGCACGCCACACAGTACTTTGCATGTATGCTGAAAGCGAGACTGCCACATCGTCTGCACTTTACGTGCGACCTCTTTTGCCTTTTGCCCTGTGAAGGTGTTCCTTTTACCATTTCTCCTTTTCTCCTGCCTCCTTGCCTTTACTCTTACTTTTACCCGTATCTTCGTCTTTTTCTGTCTCTCGTTGTGTGGTCGGCGAGATATACACCACATTGTCACCCCGCATCAGAACTTCTCCGCCAAAACTATTGACTGTAGCGTCGCGATTTAACTCTTCTGCATCGCTTAACACTAAGTTCATGTGCATGTCATATCCTTCCAATGTGCCTCTAAACTCTCTGCCCCCCCGGATCCTCACGATAACCGGAGATTTCAGCGATTTGTTTAATACGTCCAACGGCTTAGGCTTATTCACCATGTTCATCACATCTCCTTATCCTTTACTCTTTACTGGGCTACTTGCTACCTGTATCTTAATAGAATAATAACATAGCATATATCTTTATTTCCCTTCCCATCTTATTTATCTTAAAAGTATCTTTCTATGGAGCGGAGCACAGAACAAATGGCTAAGTCATTTTACAGATACATTGGAGAAGCATGGAAGAGGCCGAAAGCCTCATACGTACGAGAGTTCAGGCAGTTACGATTAGAAGAATGGAGGAAGGAGCCTGCGGTTATTCGATTAGAGAGACCGACGAGATTGGACCGAGCTCGCTCTTTAGGCTACAAAGCGAAACATGGCATCATCGTAGTGCGAGCAAAGGTAAGACGAGGCGGGCGGAGGAAACAGAGGCCTAAGCACGGCAGGAAATCAAAGAACATGGGTGTGCACAAGATAACACCTGGAAAGAGCTTGCAGCGAATCGCGGAGGAGCGAACTGCGCGGAAATACCCGAACATGGAGGTTCTTAATTCTTACTGGGTGGCAGAGGACGGCAAGAGGAAATGGTATGAAATAATCCTCGTTGAGCCGACCAATCCAGAGATAAAAGCAGATAAGACTTTGAATTGGATTTGCGGCCCTTCGCATAGACGGAGGGTGTTCAGAGGTAAGACCTCAGCGGGACAGAAGGGAAGGTCCTGATGCGTTGAAGAAGCTGGGCACGGTAGATTTGCCACTTCACGGTGGGAAAGCGCCGCAATGGCTGCTGAAGCGAATGAAAGGTTTAGCGCACGCCATCTTCGAGGTGATCGTGGACGAATACGGCGTTAATGGCGCGATAGAGAAATTAGCCGACCCGCTTTGGTTCCAATCGCTATCCTGCGCCCTAGCTTACGACTGGCACAGCAGCGGAACCACAACGGTCGTCTGCGGCGTTTTGAAATCGGTGATTGATCCCGAGGAATTCGGGTTCGGTATCGCCGGTGGCAAGGGCAAGGCATCGAGAAAGACATTAACGGACATAGATGTGCTCGGTGAGAAGTTACGACTCAGCGATGCGAAGCTGGCGGAGCTAAAATACGCGAGCAGAATATCCGCGAAGGTGGACAACGCCTGCGTACAGGACGGCTACCAGCTTTACCACCATTCGATGTTCATTACGGAGAAAGGCGACTGGGCGGTAATCCAGCAGGGAATGAACCCGAACGACCGGTACGCGAGGCGATACCACTGGCTCTCGTCGTCCGTGAAGCGGTACGTGGAGGAGCCGCATCAAGGAATCGTCGGTCGCCAGTGCGAGACCGTGCTGGATCTAACGTCGAAAGAGAGCCGGGGCTGCCGGGGCACGTCCGTTGACCTTGCACGTACCGATCCACGCGAATTAGAGCGGGTTTACAAAGAACTGAGAGGCAGTGGTACTAAAAGGCGCGATCAAAGGACACTTGCTGAGTTTGATGTCATTCCCGCGATTGAACTCAAGAGCAAACTAAAAGCATCGGAAAGAGAAGCGTTACTCTATCGAATGCCAAGGAGGGTGAATTGGGATGCGCTTCGTGCGGCTTACGACAAGCAGCCGGAGAATTACGAGCAGTTCCTCTGCATACGTGGTGTGGGACCGGCGACCGTGCGTGCTTTAGCGCTCGTTTCCGACTTGATCTACGGCGAGCCAGCGAGTTGGCACGATCCGGTTAAGTACTCGTTCGCATTCGGCGGAAAAGACGGCGTGCCGTATCCGGTGGATCGGCAGACCATGGACGAAACGACCGAGATCTTACAAAACGCGCTGAAGGAAGCGAAATCGCGCGTAAAGAGTTATTGCTGATGTGCTCCGAGAGAGTGGAGAGAGAAATCGAAAAGGAGATTTAATTTAAAGCTATAATATAAATAATCAAGGAACTAAGGTTGTCCTATGGAACCTATGGTAAAATTTTCACCCGTATCAGAGAGTCAGATAACGCGAGCGATCGTGTCAGAATTTGCGAAGGAGTTTGAGGACTACGTGGAGTCCGACGTGATCATCGTAGGCGGCGGCCCGGCGGGCTTGATGGCGAGTAAGGAATTGGCATCCCGCGGTGTCAAAGTGCTGCTCATCGAACGGAACAATTATTTCGGCGGTGGGTTCTGGCTTGGTGGGTTTTTGATGAACAAGCTCACGGTGCGAGCACCGGCGGAGCGCGTTCTCGACGAGCTTGATGTGCCTTACAAAGAATACAGCACGGGCTTGTTCGTCGCTGACGGCCCGCACGCCTGCTCGAAATTAATTGCGGCTGCGTGCGACTCCGGTGCGAAACTGTTGAACATGGTCGCGCTGGATGACGTGGTGCTGCACGACGATCGAGTGCGTGGAGTAGTAGTGAATTGGAGCGCGGTTTCTACACTGCCACATCAAATAGCCGCTGTGGACCCAGTCTCGTTGGAATCCAAGCTCGTGATAGACGCAACGGGTCACGACGCAGTAGTAGTCAGGAAGTTGGAGGAACGCGGGCTGCTGAAGACGAAAGGTCAGGGCGCAATGTGGGTTGAAAGGTCTGAGAATCTCGTAGTAGTGCAAACCTCTGAATTTTATCCCGGGCTGATAATTACTGGCATGGCGGTATCTACTGCATACGGACTTCCACGAATGGGGCCGACGTTCGGCGCTATGCTGATGTCAGGTAAAAGGGCTGCGGAAATTGCGCTTGAGAAGCTCAAGTAACGAGAGGCAAAGAAAAAGTCACTATACCCCATACTTAACTTAAGCAGGAGCGCCTATGACTTAAATCGCACTTTTATCACAGGTATATGAAAGTCTAAAAATCTTCAATGTTCAAGCTACTTTCTGCTCTCAACCCACGAACTTCGCACGCTCTGACAATTTATAAGAGAGTGGCAATTGCCGGAACGGTTTGTCTTTCACACCCGCTTCAATCCGCTCTTTCAATTCGGAAACTGTCAATTCCTCTGTTTTTGGCTTCTTCTTGCTCAATTCTGCCCGAATCGTCACACTCAGCGTTTCCTTCTCCACTTCTTTATCGCCTACCACTGCGACGTAAGGAATCCATTCACGACCTGCATCCCTTATCTTCTTCGATACGGTCTCATCGCGGTCGTCCACATCCACGCGAATACCATTCAGTGCGGGTAGAATCCCCTCGATGTATTCCAAATGCCGTTCCGCGACGGGAATTATTCTTAACTGAGTAGGTGAAAGCCATAAAGGAAGCATGGGCATTGCTCCTGCCTCCATATCCAGATACGCCTTCTCCAGTAACGCATAGATGCAGCGCTCAATCGCTCCGCTTGGCGAGCAATGGAGAATAATCGGGCTTTTTCGCGCTCCGTCTGCATCGGTATAGGTTATGCCGTACCGTTCCGCATTCTCAACGTCTATCTGGACGGTGGACAACGCCGACGCCTTCCCTAACACATCCACGAAATTGAACTCGAACTTGAGCACGAAATAGAAGAAACGCTGGTCCCACATCTCTATCAGCACCGGTTTCCCGGCTATTCCAACCAAACGCTCTATAAGCTCTTTGTTCGCACCGTCATCGTAGAACCCTTTTGTGAATCGTAGCGCAACTTCATAGTTCTCTGGTGAGAATCCAATGTCCGCTAAAACACGCATGCAGAACTCGTATTGCTTCTCGAACTCCACCAACGCCTCATTCATGTCCCTGCACAGCGTATGCATGTCTGGCATCGTGAACTTTCTTAAACGACGAAGCCCAACAAGTTCTCCTCTCTTCTCCTTTCTGAAAGACGATGCAAGCTCGAAGATCTTTAATGGCAAGTTTTTATACGAAATGCTCATGTCCTTGCTCATGAGGAACTGCCCGAAGCACGCGGCGAACCGTAAGAACAGATCCGGCTTGCCACCTTTCCCTAACATTGAATACTGCCGTGCAGGAAACCGTTCGAGGTAATCCTTCAGCGATGGATGCCGTGTGCTATACATTATCGGCGTCTCCACTTCAACGGCGCCGTAATCAGCCACAGAATTCCTGACGTAATCTTCCAAGAGCGACTTTATCAGCTTGCCCTTGGGATAAAACCGCATATTCCCGGGATCCGATGAGGGTTCGTAATCGGCAATTTCTAACCGCTTCATCAGTTCCACATGCGGTGGTATCTTATCCACTTCTCGCCGCTTCTCACTTTCGTACACGAAGAACTTCCTCAAATTATCGTCTCGCACTGCAAATTCAAAATCATCCGTCCCTACGAGGTTACCGTGTTCATTCGTAAAGAAGAAATGAGATACCGCTTTTTCCTCCGCTTCTAACGCTTTTGATTGCTTTTCCACCACGGTTTCTTTCGCTTCCGCACCTTCAAGAACCGTTATTTTCCGTGACAACTCTGATAACGGATGCCCCTTACATCGTAGCGTAAACGATTTATACCAGCCAAACGGCGCCCTCGTTACTTCCACATCCCGTGAAAGCAAATCCGCTTCCAGCCCTCGCAATATCTCGGTGCTCGTCTCCGGTGAAGCCAGTTCAGAGCTTAAATGCGCATACGGATACAAAACTATTCTTTCCGCATCAACCTGCTTAAAAATGGAAATTGTTTCTTCTGCAGCCTTCTCTATTATGTAGCGCACATTCTTCTCGTCTTCTCGTTCCACAGCAATAAAAACAACCAACGCCTCTTCTATCCGCTCTTTCCGCCTCGCAGCCTCTTCTATCTGCTCGGCAACTCTCGTCTTCGACTTCGCTTCGTATTCTATATAATCAGAATGGATGAACAGCAATTGCAATTTTCACACCTCACAACCTTTCTTTATGTGGAGCTCGGCCCCATCACGGGCTCCGCCCGTGCCCCCGCAAGCCCAGGAGGGGCTTACCCGCAAGCCCTGTAAGGGCTTAAAAGAAAGCGTGACCAAAGAAACAACTATTTGTTGATAAAACTTTTTTTCCCGCCATACTCCTACTTCGTCCATACTAACATTTTAATGAATACGATATTAAATTAGGATTGTATAGCATGGAACGAATAGAAATAAGGACGAAGGAAAGCACTGAGCTTATTGACATTACACGCGAGGTGAAAGGAATCGTGAGCAGTAAACGCGTTGATTCCGGCGTCTGTGTAATATTTACAAAGCATACGACCACGGGCATCATAATAAATGAGGGCGAAGCCGGACTGAAAAGTGATATTTTAACGCTTCTGAACGAGCTAATCCCGAAAGGGAAAGGCTATCTGCATGACAGAATAGATAATAACGCGCATTCGCATCTCCGGGCGGTTGTGCTCGGCTCGAGTGTAACGATTCCAATAGAAGGCGGTACGTTGGCTCTTGGAACATGGCAGAGTATCCTCTTCGTTGAGTGTGACGGACCCAGAAGGAGAGAAGTCTGCGTGGTAATTATCGAAGGGTGATTATTGACATCAGTGAAAACTAAACTTACTAAAGGGAAAATTAGATTCTTTCTTAGCACATGTTCTTCCTTTTGAACGGCTTCGCCGTTCCATTGCTTTAGCAATGCGGACTGAAAGAAAGTGTTGCCCCAGTGTGGTAATGGACATCCGTTGGGCTTGCGGAGCCCAACATCCGGGTTCGACTCCCGGCTGGGGCATTATCTATCCTCTTCTCGTGAAAATCAGTGTAATCTGTGGTTCAGCTCAATTTCACTCCGAACAACCGCTCGAAATTACGCTCTATTTCTTCATCCACCGTTTCTACGTCACTCTTCTTTTGCCGTGCTATTTCGTCGTACACCACTGATACCTTCTGTGGAACATTCCGCGGCGCTTCCTCGTCAGGTGAAAGATACGGGGCGTCAGTCTCCGTGAGCAAACGCGAAAGTGGTATTCGCTTCGCTACCTTCTTCATGCTCTTGCTCCGCACTATTGACGCAGGCAGCGATATGTAATACCCCTCCTCGCATATCATCTCTGCAACGCTCGGCTTCCCGGTGAAGCAATGAAAAACCGCTTTCTTTACGTCTTCATCCGAAATGATCCTCAAACCTTCTTCTATCGCCTCGCTACCCGTGCCACGCAAATGGAGCACAGCCGGCATATTCAACTCCTTCGCCAATCCGAGGAACTCCACAAAAACCTCTTTCGTCCTCTTCAGCTTCAGCGGGTCTCGCACCCAGTGGTAGTCCAGCCCTATCTCGCCGATGCCCAAGATCTTTCGCTTGTTCTCACTGATGAATTCCGCATAACGTTCTATCTCCTGATCTTTATTCTCCTCTACGTGTATCGGATGCAACCCCAGCGTGACGAAAATGAAATTTTCGTGCAGTGCCGCAAGCTCTAACGCTTTCTTTGCGTCTTCGGGCTCCACGCCACTTAGCACCACGCCGTTCAACACCTGCTTCGCATCCTCTATCACCTGCTCCCGGTCAGTGTCGTATTCCTTGAAGGTCAAATGACAATGTATATCTATGATTTCAACCACCTCCAACCTTTCTTTAAAAAAGAAAGCTTGACTAAAGAAACAAGGTTTTTCTTTTAGCACAGGTTTCTGCGAAGCATTTTTCCGTAAAGGCTTTTGCTTGCAAAAGGGTTTTTTCTAAAAAGAAAAAGTGTTATTTAAGCCCCATCTCAGACCTTTGTAGCAGTAGCAAATCTTCCGTGCTTATCTTCTCTCCTTCTCTAAACTTATCATAAATACCCTTTGCCTTCTTTCTCGCTTCCATCCTCTCCCGGAATCCCCAATCTTCTCTTATCTTCCGCCTCAATCCACCTATCACACGATCGAAGTCCTTCATATCCCTGAGATACCGGATATAACGCTTGTGAGCTTCATCCGCTTCCCTCTGCGCCTCCAGGAAAAGCCGGTGTGCATCATCAGCCTTCTCTCTTATCCTATCCGCCTCTTTGAAGCACGTCACCATCTTATCGTGGCATTCGTGGGACTGTTTCACGAGGTTTATCACCTCTTCGTGGTATTTATCCGATTCTACCCTGTACTTCTGCGCCTTCTTCAGTAATTCCGTCAGCTTCTTGTCCTTCTCCAATTCCTTCTCCATTCGATCAAACTCTCGTCTCAGCTCCGTTATCCTCGCCACCAATTTCTTCTCTTTATCCTTGCTCAGCACCTCTACCTGCTGCCTCAGCTCTAACTCGGCTATTCGCTCTCTAAGCCGCTCAAAAGCCTGTATGCTCTGTATGTCACTTCTCCTTCGCTGCTTCTCCACCATGCTGTAGTATGAAGACGCCTTTCTATTCAACTCGCCCCGCTTCGTCTTCTTACTCGATATTAGCTTTTCATATTCCTCTCGTTGCTGCTTAAACCCCTTAGCCTTCTCTACCGCCTCTTTTATTCGAGCATTCAACTCATCTCGTAACTCTGACCACTTACTTGCTTCGGAATTCAATTCGGTCCTTCGTACCTTATACTCCTCCGCCTTCTTTATTATTTCTGCTCTCCGTTCTTCTAACTCCTCAAGCATCCTTAATTATATCATTCACCTTACCTTTATAAATACCCGCTTAATTTTAGCTCTGGAAATTTGTACGCGTCCTTCCCATCAAAGCAATACTTCGCATCCTGAAAACCTTTCCTTAACTCTTTAACCTCCTCTTTTACCTTATTTACATCCGCTTTCGCTATTACAACTCTCGCGATAAGCGATGCTATCTCCTTCATCCCCGATCCCTTCATCCCTATCCTCGTCAGCTCCTGCACACCAAGCCTGATCCCTGATGGCTTATCCGGGTCTTTGTCGGAAGGCAACAGGTTCTTATTTATAATGATATTTGCCCGCTCCAATTGCTCGGCAACCGCAGCCCCGCCACCGTCCTTGAGAACGTTAATCGCAATTTGGTGCGACTTGGTAAATCCTTTATGCTCGCATAGAACATCAAAACCCTCCTCATACAAACATTGCGCTAAAACTTTCGCATTTGTTACCGTCTGAGCTGCATATGCTTCACCAAACTGCATCATCTCGGCTAAGGTAACCGCTAATCCCGCAACGTGATGCAGATGGTGATTGCTCACCGTTCCGGGAAATACAGCTCGATCTATTTTCTCCTTTATGTTCTCTTTACACAGCAGTATCGCACCCTGGGGGCCCGGAAAGGTTTTATGCGTGCTGCTCGCGACAACATCTGCTCCCTCCCGCAACGGGTCCTGGAATTGATTACCCGCTATAAGCCCTAATACATGAGAGGCATCGTATACTATCTTCGCTCCCACCTCATCTGCCGCTTCTCGCGCCTCCGAAACGGGGTGCGGGAAAAGGAAAAGACTGCCACCAAACAGTATCAGCGCGGGCTTTTTCGACTTTATCTCTTTTAGCATCTTTGATACATCTATGTTCATCTCTTTAGCGTCAAAAGGGAATGTTTCCAACTCTAAATTCCGCATGGCAGGGACAGAATACTTCGAATGACTTATATGGCCACCATCAGATATGGACAGTGCCATCATTCTGTCTCGTGGCGAAGTAAGCGCAAAAAGAGCAGCGATGTTCGCATTTACACCTGAAACCGGCTTTACATTTACGTGCTCAGCATCAAAAAGTTCTTCCGCGTATCGTATCGCCTTCGCCTCTATCTCATCTATGTATTTACATCCCTGGTAAAATCTGCTTCCGACGTCCCCTTCGGCATACCGGTGCGACAAATCGGAAGCGAGAAGCGTCCGTACTGTATTACTTGTAATGTTCTCGCTCGCTATCAACGGCAATGCAGTTGTGTACAGTTCATGATGTTTCCGTACCGCATCTACAATGCCTTCTATCCCCGCTTGCATATCCATCCTTCTTTTCTTCCCCTTTCTTGTTGTATATGAAGTATAACCTTCTTTCTGTTTAAGACACGGATTTACACTGATTAAGCGAGTTTAGAGGTTTAGCTCGTTAGCGACTCAGTCACATGACCAAACCGCTAAACAGCCAAACCGCTATATTATCATCTGTGTTAATCTGCGTTAATCTGTGTCTATATTTTATTTCTTTCACTTTCTATTTTTAACGTTCCAATAATATAGAAAGAACCGCCATTCTCACTGGAATACCGTAGAACGCCTGAGTGAAATACCGTGCATTCTTCGTCTGGTCTACTTCCGCGTCTATCTCGTCTATCTTAGGAAGTGGATGCATAATTACCACCCCTTCGTTCTCTCTTATCAGCTCGGTCGTTATGCGATAAGTCCCTGCAACTTTGTTGTATTCCGTTGGGTCTGGGAACCTCTCCCGTTGTATTCTCGTTAGATATAGCACGTTTACGTCCTTTATGACCTCCTTTATATCAGGGGATTCGAAAATATCGGCACCAGCTTCTTTCAAATCCATTTTTATCTCTTCTGGCATATTTAAAGCCTCAGGAGATACAAAAAACAGCTTTGCACCGTACAAGGACAACGCATACGCCAGCGAATGTACTGTTCTTCCGTATTTTAGATCGCCTATCAACGCAATCTTGAGTTTGTCAAGCAAGTTCTCCTTTTTAATGGTGTATAAATCGAGCAAGGTCTGCGTGGGGTGCTGTCCCGCACCATCGCCCGCGTTTATTATCGGTACGGAAGAGAAGAAAGCGGCCATTCGTGATGCGCCTTCCTTTGGATGTCTGAGCGCTATTATGTCACAATATTTCGATACGACCCTTATGGTATCCACTAAATTTTCACCTTTAGCCGCGGAACTCGTCTCGGGCGAGGATACGTTTATGACCTCACCGCCTAACCGCTTCATTGCCACTTCAAAGGATAGCCTTGTCCGGGTGCTTGGCTCGTAGAAGAGATTGGCGAGTATTTTACCCTCTAATAAATCGCTCTTCCTCCCTGCTCCCTTTCCAAAACCCCCGGCATATATCTCTAACTCCTCCGCCCGGTTCAATATGTAATCTATCTCTTCCTTCGTGAAATCACGTGTCGAAATGATGTGCCTTCTCGTGAACATCGCATTATGAGGATGTAAGAACTACCACGTATAAGTAAATATCTAAAGCGTAAAAAATAAAAAATGAAAAAGAGGATGAAAACTAAGAGAAATCTCTTAGACTTGACAACTTCACATATCTCCCCTTTTTACCTACTACTTTGCTTTCGTAACCATCGTTATTTCCATCGACGAAACGTTCGCCTTATCCCCACCTTCTCCTGTTATTACCTCCGTTCCTATTTTTAGGTCCTTCACTTCTACTCCTGGCATGAACTTATTCTTCACTACCTCTGCAGTATCCACGGCCCTTGAGATCGCTCTACCTCTCGCCTTGATCAATACCTCATCAAAGCCGTTATTAAACTGCGTCACTACTGCCAGGACATAACTCATCACCGACTTATTTCCGATATATATCACGTTGTCTTCTCCAGGCATTTTTGCATCACCACTTTGTATGTATGTCGAGGGTATATTTAAAGGTATCATATTCACCGTATTCACGCGAAGATGATTTCGCCATGTGTGGATACTGAAACGGATGTATGGCTCGGAATAGAAGGGCATGTATTTCTTAGCGTAGTTTCCTTTTATAATACGATGAAAGCGTTGGTGTTTGAGCCCTTTTCCGGTGCCTCCGGCGATATGATCATTGGCAGTCTGCTGGATCTGGGTGTGAAAGAATCGAAAATAGCGGATGCAATTTCTGTTTTTAATCTTGAGATGGAAGTAAAAGAGGTGGAAAAGCGAGGGATAGTAGCCAAAAAAGTCGCGTTCGTGAGTAAGAGTGAAGAATCAGCTAAAAGAGCGAGACCCTTGCGGTCGTATACGGATATCGTGAGAACGATAGAGCACAGTGGATTGAGCGAAGAGATAATACAGAACTCACTGAGCGTATTTGAAAGAATAGCAGATGCTGAGGCGAAGGTGCATGGCGAGCTAAAGGAAAGCTTGACTTTTCACGAAATAGGTGCTTGGGATACAATAGGAGACCTGATAGGGAGCGCTATTGCCTTTCAGGAGATTCGTCCAGAAGTTGTTGTGAGCACTCCTATTTCGGTCGGTAGTGGATTTGTAGACTGCGAGCATGGGCTTTTGCCGGTTCCTGCACCTGCGACGGTTGAAATATTGAAAGACACTTCGTTGTTATATCAAGGCGGGCCTTTCGCATCTGCATCTGAACTGCTGACACCGACGGGAGCGGCACTATTAGCTCATTTTGTTCAACGTTCTGAACCTTTCTTACCGCAGATGCGTATCGAAAAAGCAGGATACGGCGCGGGGTCTCAGGACTTGCCAATGCCAAACGTCTTAAGAGCAAGCTTAGGTGAACTCGCGGGCTTGTCAAGGGATAACATTGAAGTTCTGGAGACCAACGTTGACAACGTCACCGGTGAGGTGCTGGGCAATCTTATTGAGGTGCTCATGGCGGAGGAGGGTGCGAAGGACGTAGCAATCGCACCGGTGCTCATGAAGAAAGGCAGGACGGGACACATTATCAAGGTGATTACCGCCCCACAGGATGCCGCTCGAATAGCGCATAGGATAATGGAAGAGACTGGCTCGTTGGGTGTTCGAGTTATGCAAGTAAAACATCGGTTCGTTGCGGATAGGGAAGAGAAGAAGGTGAAGGTAAGAATCAAGGGTGTAGAGAAGGAGGTTAGGGTGAAGATAGGCAGGGATGCAAAAGGTAATGTGCTCAATGTGGCTGCGGAATTTGAGGATGTAAAGCGGATTGCAAACGAGCTGAAACTGCCCTTAAAAGATGTGATGAAGATTGTGGAAGGAACCTTTTTCTATAAATAATATGAAAGAGTTCTTAGTACGGTGCATTCTTTAGAAGAATGTGCAAGCGATGCGGGGGTTGCCAAGAGGACAAAGGCGCAGCGTTGAGGTCGCTGTCCCGTAGGGGTTCGAGGGTTCAAATCCCTCCCTCCGCATAAGTAACAAACATTGTAAAAGAAAAAGGTTTTAAAGGTAGAGTGCTAAGACATTGATTAAACGAGGGGGAAGAAAAGATGAGGCAAATTGGGAATGAAACTGTCACTGAAGAGGAGGAAGTAAAGACGATGGCGGATGGGGAATTAGAGAAAGCCTTGGAAAAGGCAAGAACAGTCATCAAAGTAATTGGATGCGGAGGTAGCGGAACGAATACGATACAGAGAATGACAGAAGAGGGTATTTTTGGCGCTGAGCTCTTTGCATTGAATACGGATGCTCAACATTTGTTGTACTCGAAAGTGGACAGGAAGTTATTGATAGGAAAGAAGACAACGCGAGGACTTGGAGCGGGGAGTATCCCACGGTATGGAGAGGAAGCGGCACGGGAGAACGATACGGATATAAAAACAATAGTTGAGGATGCGGACATGGTATTTGTCACGTGTGGATTGGGCGGTGGCACAGGGACAGGGGCAGCGCCCATAGTTGCACAAGCCGCGCAAGAAGCAGGTGCGCTTACCATCGGTGTGGTGACACTGCCGTTTAGCGCCGAAGGTGAGGTAAGGCTAGAGAATATGAATTATGGGCTTGGAAAACTGCGTGAAAATACTGACACGTTGATCGTGATACCAAATGACAAGTTACTGGATGCAGTGCCACGATTGCCATTAAACGAGGCTTTTAAAGTCGCGGATGATGTGCTGATGCGAGCAGTCAAGGGAATAACAGAGCTGATAACAAAACCGGGTCTGATAAATCTGGACTTCGCCGACGTGAGGACAGTGATGAAAGACGGTGGCATGGCAATGATCGGATTTGGAGAGTCGGACGGACAGAATAAAGCGATAGAATCAGTGAGAAAGGCGTTAAGCTCTCCTTTGCTCGAAGTTGAAGTGACCGATGCGAAAGCGGCACTGATAAACGTAATCGGTGGAGAGGACATGACGGTGGAGGAAGCAGAAGGAGCCCTTCAAGAAGTCTACAGGATGATGAATCCTGAGGCAAGGATTATATGGGGCGTGCAGGTGAGTCCAGAGCTGAAGAATATGATACGAACGTTGCTCATCGTGACCGGAGTGAAATCAGAGCAAATTTATGCACGGAAGGACGTGAAGAAAGAGAGATTTGGCATTGAGATAGTGCGTTAGTTAGGTAAGGGTTGAGGATAGTTAGTAATAGCAATGGAACAAAAATTCGAGTTCAAAGGACTAAAGGTCGAAGACTGGTCGAAGAAGCTGAAAGAATATGTACGAATATTAAAGTTGGCTAAAAGGCCAAAGCAAGAGGAATTTTTCAGGACTTCTAAAATCGCGGGCGCTGCAATGGCAGTGGTAGGTGTCATAGGTTTTTCTATCTATCTTTTACTGACCGTATTACCCGAGGGGCTTTGAGCTATGGGCAGGATATTCGCAGTAAAGACAACGGTTAATCAGGAGCAGGCAGTGGCAAATATGGTTGAGGGCGCGATAAAAGAGAAACCGCCGGGTGAGCACGGACTGAAGGCGATCCTGGTGCCCGATGAGCTCAGGGGGTACGTGCTGATAGAAGCTGTTTTCCCCGAGATGGTAGAACAGATAGTTCAGAGTATCCCACACGCGCGAGGATTGGTCAAAGGCGATATGGACTTAGGAGAGATCGAGCATTTCCTCACGCCGAAACCCTCGGTAACCGGAATATTAGAAGGAAGCATCATAGAGATAGTCTCCGGACCGTTTAAAGGCGAACGTGCGCGGGTGAAGAAAGTTGACGAGGCGCATGAGGAGATTACCATTGAACTATTTGAAGCGATGGTCCCGATACCAGTTACGGTTCGGGGCGATAGCGTACGGGTATTGAGCAAAGAGGAGAACGAAGAGTAGAGTAGAAGTGAATAGTAAAGCAGAGAAGGAATTGAAGCCTGCGATCGCGCAGGATTACGAGACGGGTGAGGTGCTTATGCTTGCGTACATGGATGAAGAGGCACTGCGGCTTACGAGAGAGACGGGAAAGGCGCATTACTGGAGCAGGAGCCGCGGCAAATTATGGAAGAAGGGCGAGAGTTCGGGGCATGAGCAGCTCGTGAAGGATATTCTGATTGATTGCGATGAAGACACCATACTGCTCAAAGTGGAGCAGATCGGCGGCGCATGCCATATGGGCTACCGGTCGTGCTTTTATCGCACGATCAACGGAGCGATAGTGGGTAAAAAGGTGTTCGAGCCTGACGAGGTTTATGGTAAGAAGGGGAAAGAGTAAGAAGGTTTTATTCTGCGATTGAGTTTTTGGAAGGCTTCAGATGATTCAAATTCGTTCTTTTGGGCCTATTACTGCACCAAAAATAAAAATGTACTATAATTAGCTATTCTAAAAGGTCTGACTTTTTGTTCTCCGTGCCCTATATAATGGCACTTTTGGATTCTACGCCATTTCAAAAAACGCATCGTTACACAACGGGTCTTCAGCCATATAATCGCCAGTATAACGGTATGCCCGGACACGGCATCCACCGCAGATTTCCCTAAATTTACAGGCTCCACACTTGCCCTTCACCTCACGACTTCTTAATGTGACAAAGACCTCAGAGTTCAGAATTTCACGAAGACTCTGCTCTGTGACGTTCCCGGCTTTTACCTCTAAGAGTGGGCAAGGTACGACATCGCCGTTGGGCTTGATCGAAAGCATGCCGATACCAGCTCGGCAGCCGGGGACTTCGTCGTAGAAGAACTCAGGCACGGGCAGTCCTTCTGCTTCTTTTCGGTTTAAGACCACCCAGTACTGACATGCCTGCGTCGTGCATATCTCGATTCCTCGTCTTCTGTTCTGCTCTTCGTACAATTGCGTCACGTTCTGTGCGTACTGAACACTATCGAGTTCTGCATCGGGTATCTCAGCCTCGCCTCGACCCATTGCGATGTAATGGAAGATTCTGCACTGCCGCGCACCCAGATCCTCGGCAATATCGAGAATCTGCGCGGTCTCTCTCTCGTTCTGCTTCATGATGCACGGGTCAATCACCAGGTCCAGTCCTGCCGCTTTGCAGGCGCGTGCACCCCTAACAGTCTTTTCAAAGACGCCGTTACCCCGTATATAGTCATGCGTCTTCTGCGTGCCGTCAATCGCGATAACGACTTCCTCAATGCCGGTAGCCTTTAACCGAGCAGCAACGTCTTCAGTGAGCATTATCCCGTTTGATGCGAGCACGAGACTCAACCCGCTTTCCTTGCCGTACGCGATAATCTCAAATAAGTCCTTACGCATCAGCGGTTCGCCGCCGCCGAGAGTAACTCGCACGTCATCACCAAAGGTGTCGGCGATGTCGTCAATGAGTGCGAAGGCTTGTTCTGTACTGAGTTCGTCGTTTAATTGTGCGCCTGCGTCGTAGTAACAGTGTTTGCAGCGCAGATTGCATTCCTTAGTGACGTTCCAGTTGATGTTGTACTTTGACATCTTCTCTGTGCATCACCTTTATCGGAATCCCAGTAAGTTGTGTCTCTCCATCATTACTTTGTATAACTCATCAAAGAAATCCGTCATGGTTAAATCTTCAAACGTGTAAAGCTGAGCAAATTTCTCGCTAACCATACCCTCATCCAGGAATATTTGCATATTATCCATAACTTTCGGAGGGTTCTTTTCAAAATCAACAATCAACAGGCATACTTTCTCATATTTCCAAGGCACATCGCTTGGACTTGTTCTGTTTGCAATGGATAAAAAGCTTGAGATATACTTTTCAAGGTTGTACCTCTCAGATAATACCACTCGATTTTCTTTTGCTGCATCTGAATTATATCCGACCTTGGGAAGTAAATAGAGATACCCTAAGACCATGTAAGGGAATCTATTATGAAGATTCAAAGATTCTGCAAATATCCTCTCAAATAAATTTTGATACAATTTGGTTTATCTCCGTTATTTCACCTTTAAGTTTCTTTCTCACTTCTGCCCTGACATTATTCTTCTGTGCAAATTTCATAGCTTTTACTTTTTCATGACACCTTTTTCCAATATCTGCAAGTTTGAGATGCATATCGTCATTACCAGTAAATTTGGGTATTGGAAAGAGTAAAGGTCTCCTGTGAATTGCACGAGCACCAAAAAGCCCTCTCGGTTGTAAGGGTTTTATTAGTTCGTTAATTATTTCTGAGTTAAAAATAGCAGTTACATAATATGCCTCCGTCTCATTTTCGGTTTCAAAAAGCCATGTCTTGACATCCGCAATAAAACCTCTTGATTCTATTTCTTCTCCATTAGCCATTAAATATGGTAGTGATGACTTATCAATAACACAGGAGACCAGATTAGTGCCGGTTGCGTTGTATAAAACAACGTATCTCTTGGATGGTTTCTGAATTGTAAGGAGGTTATTGTAGTTCAATCTATCCAATAAACTTGGGAATCGCTTTTCTGATTTTTCCGTCCTTCTTCTACGCCAAATCTCCTCTGCTTTCTCAAGCCATTCTTCAGCGCCTGTAAAGCCCGCTCTTTGTAATTCATTTGAATTTAATGGCATATACTCATTAAGATGCTCCGTAATTGGAAGTATGACGGGATGAAGTTTAATATAGCCAAAAGGAATTATCTCCCAAGCCAACAATGTGGCATAGAGAAACTCATCCTCTACACAACCTTCCAAAACAATTTTCCATGGCTCTTTAACCATGCGATATATTTCAGGAGAGGTCTTTACGGTAGCTTGCGAGTTTGCATGCGAGATAATATCTACAAAATAAAGCGACCTTGGGAATATACTCGCACCCACTTTGAATTTATTAAAGTAATATGAAGGTTCTGCGGAGAAGTCCGGAGGAATGTATTCATAAACCTCGGTTAATAATTTCGTTTTTGCTTCAGAGAATTTGACATTTCTACCGGGTAACTCGCCTATATACCTTTCAGATAATACTGGATATTTGGTTGTGTCACCTTTTAATCCAATTAACACACAAGAAGGCATATTGAAAAGAGGGTTTACTTCCTCTAAATCAATTATTTTAATTAGCTTTATGGGCGGCTTTCTAAATTTTCTGAAATTTATGTGGTGGATTGTTCCTGCTAAAACACTCCTCGGCATTACAAAGGCTATTACCCCTTCTCTTTTCAGGTATAAATCAGCGCACTTGAAGAAAAATAGTGTTGCGAGTTCCATCTGTGTAAAAAGATGAATATCTTTATTTTCCAGCAGGTGGTAACTTAAGACTTCTTTCTTTAAAAAGTTCTGGCATTCTTTATTTTTCATGGACCTCATAACAACCCAAGGAGGATTGCCAAGGATTATATCGTATTTCTCAATTTTTTCGTAGTTGAATAGGTCTGGAGATTTCAAACTGTCTTTTGTGTAAACAGGTAAGGTTATCTCTTCTGAATCTTCAACTAAATCGCTGATTGCTATTAAATAGTTTGCTTTTGTAATGATAGCAGCTATTGGATTTATGTCTATACCTGCCACATTTTTTATA
>DAOUYX010000175.1 GCA_030665925.1 Methanosarcinales archaeon
TCCAATCTCCGGGATGGAGATAAAATAATCGTTTCGGGTTACATCGGCGACCACGGTGTCGCATTGCTCTCGTTCAGGGAAGGGTTCGAGTTTGATACAGAGTTGAAATCGGATATAGCGCCGTTGAATAAGCCTATTCAGGAGATATTAGGGGTTGGCGGTGTGGTTACGATGAAAGATCCTACGAGAGGTGGGTTAGCAAATTTACTGAACGAATTCAGTGAGAAATCGAACGTTGGCATTCTGATAGAAGAGGAGAAGATTCCGGTAAGAGAATCGGTTCGGAGTGCTTGCGATCTGTTAGGGATAGACCCGTTAGAGGTCGGGAACGAGGGTAAGATGGTTATGGGCGTAGTAAAAGAGAAAGCCGACGATGTGCTTGACGCTCTGAGGAGAACGGAACAGGGAAAAGATGCCGCGATTATTGGTTCGGCGACGAAAGAGCTAAAAGGTGTAGTGATGAAGACGCCGGTTGGTGGCATGCGGATTGTGGAGACGCCAATTGGCGACCCTGTGCCGAGGATATGCTGATCTATGTGGTTTGAAGTCGGAAACGTTTTATGAAATAGTAGCCTAAATAAGACTAACGAACATGAGTCTGAGAAAAATCACACGGCAGGAAGAATTAACAGGCAATAAACCTCAACAGATGTTGTTTACTGAAGAGGTAACAGCGATTAAAGGCTTTTATCCCCTTGACTCAGAACGAGAAAAAATTGAGAATAAATTTAGAGGTTTCATACACGAGGAGTTGAAGTTGGGTTCTACGGTCTCCTACGTAGGGAATAAGAAAATCCCATTCCTGAGAATTTACAGGTATAAGGAAGCTTTTGCATTCAATTTTGTAACGGACTTTTTGAGGAGGTTCGAAGCGAATTCCGATGATTATGTGTTTGATCCCTTCTCTGGAATGGGGACAACGATGTTTGCCTCTATGACTTGCGGTATCCCTTCAGTGGGACTCGATAGATTGCCCATCGCTTATTTTATCTCAAAAACTTTACCGTTATTTTTGGTACTGAAAGAAAACGAACTAAAGGAGATATGGACTGCTCTGATACCCGAAATACAAAGAAGCGAGCCCGCCAAGGTAGCATTAGATGTTCCCATCATGAAAGTTGCCTTCGATGAGGAAACACTTCTGGCACTTAGAAAACTAAAATCCGCTATTGAGGGTTTGCCTTCTCCCCACCATGACATTTTCCTCTTCCTATTCTTTTCTATTCTGGAAGAATGCAGCTTCACGTCAAAAGACGGGCAATTTCTCAGATTAAACCGCAATAAGACAACTTCAAACCCTATTGACGCAATGAACCGAAAAATCGCACAGATAGAAGAAGATGTCCACCGTATGAAGCTACTTCCTCATGACCCTACGGTAACAGAGAAAGTTATGCCAGATGTGTATTTTGGTGATACCCGAGATTTATCTAACATAAAATTCGGGAGAAAGCCCACTATTATTATTACCTCACCGCCTTATGCTAATAGATATGACTATACGAGGACTTATGCACTTGAGTTATGTTTCCATTTTGTCAATAATTTCGAGGAGCTAAAGACAATTCGCTTCGGTATCCTGAGGTCACACATTGAATCTAAAATACGAAAAGACGAAGCTCCACCGCACCCTGTAATAAAAGAAGTGGTTGAACTTCTCGAAAGGAAGAAACTCAACAATCCCAAAATACCGAGTATGATCACAACTTATTTTATAGACATGCAAAAAGTTATAACCGAGTGGTTTAAAGTCCTTGCTCCTGGTGCTAAAGTCGCTATGGTTGTAGACAATGTTAGATTCGAAGGTGAATCGATACCCGTGGATTTAGTGCTTTCTGAGATGGCAGAGGAAGCCGGGTTTGAGGTGAATGAAATTATAGTAGCACGATATAAAGGTAATAGTTCTCAACAGATGAGGAAATATGGTAGAGTCCCAGTAAGAGAGAGCATAGTTATTTGGGAGAAATAATCATGCCATCCGACAACGAAAAAGAAAGTTGGACAATTGACCAGATTACGAAGAGTGAATTTTTCCATCAAAAACTTCACGAGTGGGGATTGCTTGAAATCGCCTACGAACTCGAAGGCATTTGAATAAAATAGTCAGCATTCTGATTGAACACGATGAGAAAATAGATGCCAGAGAGTTCGATTTGTGGCGAGGGATGGCGGCTGGTTCGCAAGCACAGGGTTCATGGCAAAATACAAAAGGAGATAGGGCTGAAGTAGTTATCAAAGATTTGGTTGAAAGAAGAATCCGCGAGAAAAAGTTGGTAGTTGAAGAAATCTCTCGTGGAAAAGGGGAAATACTAAAACTACGAGCTGGAAGGCAATTTATATTAGGCAGCGAACCTGATATTGGGGTTTATAAAAAGGGTCTTATCAAAATAGCCGTAGAAATAAAAGGGGGTATTGATCCTGCTGGCGTGCTTGAAAGGTTTGGGGCTGCTTTAAAGAGCTTAAGGAGAGCTAAACAGGAGAACTCTAAATCAACAACGATATTGATAATGCAAGGCGTTTCGTTAACAACCAAAGCAGAAGAAGAAATTGAGAAGAGCAAGAGCATTATTGACTATTTCTTCACAATTGAGGGCATAATAGGCAATGAAGACGTTAGAAAAGACCTTTTCAAAATTCTAAAGATCTGAGCCCACTTTGAACCCCGGATTACTCACAACAATCTCTTTTAGACACGCTGCAACGTCGCCATCTATTAACGCGTTTGCATCGCCGATCGAATCCTCAAGGTTCATGTCAAACTCTATCGCACCTAACAGGGGCACATTAAATCCATCCAGCTCCTCTTTCACCACCGATGACTCTTTCATCTTCATATTCTCGATAACACCGATAATCGGCATATTCAACTCTGCAAGCATTTTTATCACTTTCTTCACTGTCTCCAACGCCACTTTTGAACCGGTGGTCATCACCAAGAATTCTGCCCGCTTCAACCATCTTATTACGTCCATCGCGGCATCGCCAATGCCCGGTGGCATGTCAACAATGAGGAAATCTAATGAACCCCACTGCGTAATGGCGAGCA
>DAOUYX010000109.1 GCA_030665925.1 Methanosarcinales archaeon
CATGCACGGCATCCAGCAAAATCAGTTAGTGTTCGCACAGAATATGGGCTCACACATAAAAGTCATCAAAGACCTTGGCAACGGTGTCAACGAATTAGCAAGTTTGATAGACGAGCTCAAACAAGGGCACGGCCAACTAAGTAAAGGGCAGAGGACGCTGGAGGGTTTAGAAGAGAAATGAGCGAACAAACGAAAGAATTTGTTGTGTTAAATTATTACCATGACGGGTGCCCTTTTGATTTTACTTTGGAATTACACAAGATAGAAGCATCTATCAAGAATCATAAGTTGAGCATAGATCATGCGGAAAAAAATAATCTTGAGGTAGATGCTATAAGCGCACTTCCAGACCTAATTTCCGATTTACGTTTCATCAAAGAGATGCTTAAAGGACGACTTAACATTCTGGTGATAGTCGAAAAAGACCATGATGGCCATATAGATTGCTCCGATATAAACATGTCCAGTGGAATAGGAGGTAACGATTAAGCAATGTCTGAAGCTTGGCAACGTTGGACGATTGCAGAACTCGCCATCCTGAAGAACCACTATCCCAACGCACCACGCGAAGACCTCATGCGTCTACTTCCAGGGAGAACATGGCGTGCCATCGTTCACCAAGCGGAAATACAAGAAGTGCATCGCCCTCGTTATGGATCCACAAGAAGCAAAGAATACCTTGCGGAATTGCACATAACGCTCAGCACCGCAAGAGCGAATCGCACATCAGGCCATGCGCCGTTTGCGGGCAAGCACCATAGCGCAGAGACAAAGCTGGCTATCAGCGTGTCTAATTTGCGAACTCGCGGATATGCGATTGCATACATTGCAAGACGGAATGGCATCACAGAAAAGGAAGTGAAGAAAATAATAGAAGAGAGGAAATGACCGAAGAAGAATATATTGACGTAATAATAGAGAATATATTTGCAACAGAACATCGTAGGGAATACAAAAGAGAATATTACATGCAACACAAAGATTACCATTTGCAAAAATATCAGGATTGGTGCAAAGAAAACCCGGTGCAAGCAAAAGCGATCCAAGACCGCTGGCGTGCAAGCAATCCGCACTATCAACGTGACTATCAACGAAAACGCAAAGCCGCTACAGAATCACTGATATTTGAGTTTTTAGATAACGGTTTCGGCAGCGATATAGACGGCTACATCTCATACCTTCGGAACAGGGGTATTCCCAAACAGCATATCAAGTGGTTCCAGGTGGACGTGCGAAAACACTTAGAGAAATCAGAAGAGGAAGTGAAGCGAATAATAGAAACCAACCGAGGCGGAAACCAAACTTCAAGGCCGGAAGAAGTCATAAGGTCACGAGGGCGCGGTAAGAATCCGGCATATCCGCGACAAGGCCAAGAGGTATGGACGCATACTCGGGTTAGTAAGGAGAAAGAATGAACATATACGAAGAAGAAGGACAAAAGATAGGAAAACTTGTAGATAAGAAAAACCATGCTTATGGCAATTCGTTTAGCCTAAGTGGCAACATCCTCAAAGCTTTATATCCAAAAGGTGTAAAGCCAGAGCAATATGATGACTTGTTGGCTCTTATTCGAGTTATTGACAAAATCTTCAGAATTGCAACCGATCGAGATGCTCTGGGCGAGACTCCATGGGTAGACATTGCAGGGTATGCAATTCTCCGAGCAAGGCAATTAAATGAGGAACCTAAAGAATGATGCCCGCAGACATCACCGCCGGCGTAAAATCCGGCAGGCTAAAAGAGATAACGTTAACGCAAGCAGAACGATATAGTCGTAACGAGCAATTCCTACAGCGCATGAGGGATGGCAGGCGGAACATCAAAGCGTATTGGGATGCGGAAGAGCGGATGGTTAGGTTTGGGACGGGTGATCCGCATGATTGACCTCGTTGACATCAAAGGTAAGAAGTTCATATTCATCGATGAAAACGCATTTGGCATGTCACCTGATTTTTTCGATGCGCAACGCGAATTCCAAGACAATGACGTGCACCCAGGATTTTCAACTCGACTGGATTACTCCACATTCAAAAAACCTGAAAAGTTAGGAGAGCGAATGGCATATTGAAGTCATTCACCGAGCGTGTAAAACGTGACCAGAACGCACAGGGACAATATGTATTCCGTGTATGGAAACCGCAAAATAGTGAATTAAAACATGAACCGATAGACCTTATCTGTATGAAACACGGCGTTACAACTTTCATTCGCGCACGTAATGGGTACGGTAAGCTCCATCATGTGACTATGTTGCGCCTGCAAATGCTCGGTAAACGGTGCAACGCACGGGTCTTGAAAGCTTCGATAAATGGTAATAACGAAATAGTCTACGAAATAGTCTACGAACATCGTTGATGATGGATAGTATAAACATCGTTGATGATGGATTGTAACACACAAGCGCTCCAGCCTCCAAACATCACGAAAGTCAGCAAGCTGACCAAGCCTTTCAGGTTCCGTCATGTTTGAAGTCCTCCGCTCAGTAATCACATGCGCTACCTCCGAATACCTCAAAGTTTTGCAAGCAAAACCACGCCTTCGGTTTGAAGTATTCGAAGTCCGCTTTCAGGATGATGAATGGTGTTAATGCAATTCAGGATGAGATAGTATTACAATAGCGTTCCAAGTTTGAAACACACTACAAGTTTACTTCGTAAACCAAGCCCTTCGGGTTTTAGAGTGCATCAAACTTTCCACTTCAAAACCACACGCGCTCCAAGTTTAAAACACCTTAAATGCCTGCTTCGCAGTCCTTTAAAGTGCCTTAAACTCTCCACTTAATATTCATGATGATGGATTGTATAAAGAAACTCAGGATGAAAGTGCCAGCAGCCTCCACGGTTATTCGATTTTCGTCATGCGCTATTAGTTCGGGAAAAAAGGGGTTTGGCACCCCCGACCCCTTAAAAGGGGAGACCTGAAACCCCTTTTTCCCCTTTGGTGCTTGCTATGCGTTAAGGTCGCTTAGCCTTCAGCTAACCACGTTAAACTTTTTCTCTTGAAAAACTTTAATCGCGGTCGCGACAATGGGCGCACACATAAAAAATTGATTTAGGATTAATATGAGAAGAAGGGGAAGGCGAGGGAAAGGGCAAAGGAAAGAAATGAAAAAGCACATGTGGAATCTTTGGAGCTTAAGCGGGGGAAAAATTGGGAAGCAGCCTCCTGAAAACGAGATGGAAAAATGGAAATGAAAAAATGAAAAAAGAAGAAAGAGTAGCGTATGATGCAAAATATTACCAAAAAAACAAAGAGAGGATAGCGAAGCGAGATGTAAAAAACAAAAAGAAGATAGCAAAGCGAAAAGCTAAATATTACAAAGAAAAATATCCAGAAAATAGAGAGACGATAACGAAGCGTAGAAGGGAACTTTATATAGAAAACAAGACGAATATTTTGGAACAACGTGCTAAATATTACAGAGAAAACAGAGAAGCCATTCTGAAGCAAAATGCCAAATACCTTCAAGAAAATAAAGAGAAGATTAAAGCGCAAAGAGTCAAATATCGGAAAAGCCCCTCATGTAAAATGCTACGTGCGAAATATCAATTAAAACGAAAACGCCGTCTTGGTTTTATCCCTCTAAACGAATATTTTGAAGGGAGCAACGGGCATCACATAAACTCAAACATCGTGATTTACATTCCCGCTGAAATGCACCAAAGCGTTTGTCACCGTCTCACTTCAGGTCAAGGTATGCAGAAAATTAACGCTTTATCATTTAGTTTTTTAGCGGAGCAAAGGTTAACGGAGAAGGCTAAATAAATAGAATGGAAAGAGAAGGGGTTGCGGCCTCTTCTCCCATATCGACTGAGGAAAACAAAATGGAGTCGACAATAGAAGGTAGGAATCAGAAGTATATAAAGGCAGCAGGGATTGACGAACCTGCAACGCCACGAGAAAATATGACTGACGTCATGACGCAGATTGATGGCGGCATTGTGGACTATGTCCGGCAGCGGATGGGCTTCGAGCGGGTAACTCGCGAAGTGTATCGCCAAGCGGTAGCATTCGAGAATGAAATGAGCAGGATGCAGGGGTGGTAAGAATGAGCGAAGAAAGACTTTCAGATGCTATAGATGGGATAATGGAGAATTTATATTCGACATTCGGGACTGATTCTGGCGTCCTGTTTGGGATCTCCGATAGGCAGGTAGTCGAAGCCATCGTCAGGCAAACGCTTATGTTTGAGCACGAGGGGGTCAAGCAATGACAACAAAGAAAGACTGCATAGTAAGAGCAGCCAGAGAACTTAACGACAGACATTTCGCACAGAGGGTAGCGGACAGAGCGGAAGTCGTGAACTATCGAGGCTATGAGGCTATGATAAGAGAGGGCAAGGAGCTCTTTATGAGAGACCTTGAAGAACTTCAGGAGGCGGGAGCATGAGTATAATAGTAATAACCATAAATGGGGTAGAGAAGTATCCAAGCCTATATGCGCAAGTCATGAAACAACTCGAAGATAAACTCTCTGACGTAATTCTTGAAAAAGGTTTTGATGACTTCACCATCGAAAATAGTTACACGGGCAATTCAATAAGGAAGATGCCAAAGACGGAGGGGGGAGCATGAACGAAGAAGAACAGGACCTCGAGGATGCAGAAGCGGCATTCCAGAGTGAGGAAGCAGAAAATAACATGCAAATCCTTACCGCACTCGGCTTCAAGCGATACGATGACGATGACGGTACAAACTTCGGCATTCGTATTCTGAATACTAAAATCGGCGTAAAGTTCAACCCGGAAAACCCAACCGGTAAAGTATGGGCTTACATACTCGCAGAGGACGGCAAAAAGGACTTCATCAAAAACGGCAACCTAAAGGAATTGCCGTTAGTGCAACGATACCTCGACATTCAGGCAGGTAAAAAGCCGATACCAGAAGCAACGGTCACAGGGCGTATAATTGAGAGGCGAAGCAAAAGCGTTGTAGTCGAAATCGAAGAAGATGGAGAGAAGAAAGAAGTTATCTATGGGTGGGGCGCGGTGAAGAAACACGAGGATGGTAGTCATTTTATCCCTCTCGGATTCAGCAAGCCTTCACAAGACAACCCGGGAGGTAAGATGTACGTATCGCGAGATATTCTTTTACCGGGTATGGATCCGCAACCGGAAGAGGCGCCGGCAGCGACTACAATTCCCATAGCAAAAGCAGAGGCAGCGCCAGCACAATCGCCAGCAGTAAAGCCAACAGTCAAGGAAAACTTGTCTGTTCCCGAACTCATAGCGAAATATACGGAGATGCTCGCACTTGTAACGGAGGCAATTGAAGCAGAGGGCAGAATACCAGAACGCGAGAAAGGCTATGGAATCAAGTTTGTGTTCTATTCCGTAAAGGATGCATTAGAAAACGTTAAAGGAGGCAGCCACGAGGAGGCTTAATCGCCTCTTCAGGTTGAAAAGGAAAAAATGAACAAAATTACAGATGGGAAATGGTTTATAGAAACAAGAAAACAGAGAATTGAAGGCGGCGGCAAATCGGAAACAACAGAAAAGGTAAGAACATTAAGCAGAGATAACGGAAGGCGGATAATAGAAGCGGTAGTCTTAACCGATATGGATATAGACCGTTCAGGAAACAAGAGCACAGACAGAAGCAAAGGCTATCACCATCTTGCTCTGATGGAAGGTAAAAATCAACTATCTTTCGCAATCGACTTTACAAAGGCGGGCATAGGGTGGCGGGTGCTTTCTAATGATTGCCTTTCATTTGTCGATGTAAAAACAAAGAAAGCAGCTATTGAGTTATTAACTGCAACGAGCAAGGAGGCGAACGAA
>DAOUYX010000052.1 GCA_030665925.1 Methanosarcinales archaeon
CTCTCATCAGGCGCGCGCGGACTTGCCTTGAAGTATTTAATTACTGGTTTGTCTTGTGGTACTTCAATAACCACTTCTACAGTGGCATCCCGTTTTCCTGCTTCGTTCGTGGCTGTTAAGGTATAAGTGGTGGTCTTAGTAGGTGATACCACTTTTGTGTCCGTTAATCCCACGTTTCCTATTTCTGGGTCTATGGTAACACTCGCAGCATCAGAAACATCCCAGCTTAATGTGGCGCTCTCATCAGGTTTAATCTCGCTCGGACTTACCTTGAAGGAACTAATTACTGGCAAGTTTATTTTCTCTTTAACGATTACTTTAACAATATAAAAACGTTTTCCTGCTTCATTCGTGGCTGTTAAGGTATAAGTGGTGGTCTTAGTAGGTGATACCTGCCTTGTGCCCGTTAATGCCACATTTCCTATTTCATGGTCTATGGTAACACTTGAAGCATCAGAAACGCTCCAGCTTAATTCGGAATCCTTGCCTGCGCTTATCTTGTTCGGACTTGCCTTGAAGTAATTAATCACTGGCAAGTTTATTTCCTCTTCAACTAACACTTCCACAGTAGCATCAACGCTTCCAGCTTCAGTCGTGGCTGTTAGCCAATAAGTAGTGGTCTCAGTAGGGTATACCGCTCTTGTGCCAGTTAATGCCACACTTCCTATTTCTGGCCCTATGGTAACACTTGTAGCATCTGAAACACTCCAGCTTAATGTGGAACCCTCTCCAGCGGAAATAGCACTCGGACTTGCCTCAAAGGAATTAATTACTGGCATCTCTGGTGGTCCATCAGGAGGGATAATCTGCGAAATAATTATTGCAACCAAAATCACTGCTACAATTCCTGCAGCTCCTGCAGCAATTTTTAACCATTTTTTATCTGAGAGTGGTGCCGGCGGTTTTTTCATAGTGATTTTAACGGAAGTTTCTTTTTTGAGCTGCACCTCACCAGAGGCTAATTCAAAACCTGCCAGTTCTGCCTTATAGTTTATAGTCTTACCCTCAAAATCAGGACTAAGGGAAATCTTAAAAATACCATCTTTATCGGAAATACCAACGCCTACTCCCTCTCCGTGTAACTCTAAAGAGATATTAACACTTTTTAGTGGATTTCTCTTCTCGTCTTTAAGATTAACCGTTAACTTTATCTTTTCGTCTTTCTTTGGTACTAATTTTATCGCCAGCGTGACTTCATCCTCTTCAAACTCTTGTATCACTTTCTGAGGTTCATATCCCGCTTTTTCTACCTTACAGATTAGGATTTCACCTAGGTATTGAGATTCCGATTTATGTTCAAATTTACCTTCGCTGTCTGACTGAAGTACTGCTAATTCCTCCTCTCTAACGTATAGCCTTATCTTCGCGCCCGGGAGCGGCACCCCCGTGGCGGCATCTTTGACTGTACCTAACACCTTCATCTTTTCTCTCTCCGCTCTTACTTCTTAAATGAATCCATTAAATAACTCTATCTATAAATAGTTATATGGGTTAAACATAAAGTCATTTTCTATTTTTTAAAAAAAAGTCTGAGATTCCAGTACTTCAGAAAATGTATCGCGTCAATGAAAATAATCTTTCACGATCCCTTACCGGCTATTCAAATGATCTTTTCCAGATATTTGTCTAATTGCCGGCTCGACTCGTTGGTCATAGCCCCGGCAAGCGCGTCGGCACCGATCAAAACGATTTGACAGATCAACAGCCATCTTTCTGTGGGGAATAGTCGTTGCCAGCTCTGCGTCATCGGATTTATTTCTTTTTGTGTTATCAGCAGTTCCGAATTGGTATAGTTCGGAACAGCAACCAGTATTTGAAACGTTGTATTTGTGCGGCTATAGAAATTTTATACCAAACCAGTAGCAATATCTGATGACATCTAACTATGAAATGGTATCAAAGACAATGCGGAGAATCCTTTTACGATGTGATAAGAAGACTCCTCACGAAGCAGAAGATAAGCGATATTCCAAAGATTAATGAACACTTGCGTTTACAAAACTTTTAAGAAAAGTTTTACAGAAAAACGCTTCGCTGAAAGAAATGTTTTTTTATAAGCGAATCGTACATAAAAGATGAAGAAAATGAAAAGGGCAGTGATTCTCGCAAAAGGGCGGGTTCAACGTGTTGGGTATCGTGACGGAGTGGAAGAGATAGCGAGGCGATTGGAAATAACAGGGTTTGTTGAGAATGTCAAGCCCTACGATGTCAGAATCGTTGCAGAAGGTGACGATTCAGCCATGAAGCGGTTCATCGAGGAAATAAAAATCAAAAAGTACCCGATAGATGTGGAGCGTTTAGATGTCCGGTTCGAAGATTTTAAATCTGAGTTTGAGTATTTTGAGATAAAACGTGGAGAATGGCATGAAGAGTTAGGTGTGCGTTTGGATGCCCCGGGGAAATTGCTTTACAAGTCCGTCGAACTCGGTGAAGAATCGGTCTCGATAGGGGAGAAGATGCTTGAAAAGCAGGATATGATGCTGGAGAAACAGGATATGATGCTGGAGAAACAGGATGATACCGTAGGCGAGATAAGAGGGCTGCGAGAGGACTTGAAATCGTTCATGGAAGAGCGATTCAACCGGTTAGAGCGTGAAATAGAGATAATAAAAGCCAAATTGGGGATGTTGTAGAGCAAGAATTTATTTTTATCTGCTACCCTTATGTTTTCCCCGTCCCCTTTTTGTTCTGCCTCATCATCCAACATCTTGTAATAATTTCGTCACAATACTCTCAAATTCCTTTAACACACCCAAATCTTGTTGCAATATCTCATAAATCGCATCTATATCAAGCTGCCAGTATATGTGAACCAATACATTTCTAAATCCTGCCAAATCTGACAGGTTCTCTGAGAGATTTTTTGAAATTAACCCCTCTTCATATAAAATTTCAAATGTCTCTCGATAAGTTGAAGCTTAGATGGTCCAATATGCCCTTATCGTCAAACATTGTCTATCACACCCTCGCAAGGAATTCCCCATCTAACCAATCAGATGTTCCCTTATAGTCCAAATAGCTTGAGAGCACCATTACTTCATAATTTATCCTCTTCGTTTCCGCTCTGGAAAAGACAACTTTACCCGTTTTTATAATTTCATATTGAAATACTATTGGTGCATGGTTGAGAATCTTAGCATCAAATTCACATCGCGGTTCAATCTCCTTTTCTATTGCTCTTTCCACCTCTAAAGAGAATTTCAACTCCTTATAGGGTCTGAGATCTTTAGAAAGATATAAAGCTATGTCCACGTCATTAAACGCATCGCTTTCGAGAAAGGAACCAAAAAGGTAGGCAAATTCTATCTCCCGGAATCTGGTTAATACTTCTCCTATTCTCTTTGTAAATTCATCAATATCGCTTTTCAGCAATGTTTTATCTTCCATGTCTGTTTTCTAAATAATGATTATTCAATAAATATTTTGTCTCGATAGGGAAGAAGATGCTGGAAAAACAGGATGAGACCACAAACGAGATAAGAGGGCTGCGAGAAGACTTGAAATCGTTCATGGAAGGGCGGTTTGATCGGTTAGAGCGCGAAATAGAGATAATAAAGTCGGTAGCTTTTCTTTTGATTCGTTCGCGTGTCGCTGCACTTTAGGATTCGGCATCCGCATCAGCGCACCCGCCACCGTATCCGCTTCCTGCTCGTACCGATCGTTCGGCTGCCCGACCGCAAGCTTCGCCTGAATCCCTGCCACCACTCGCTGCACATAACGATTACCATGTGTCTGCGGAAGCCCTAATAACACTGGTGCACGCTGTGCAGTATGCGTGCTCAGTTGGGTTGATGTGCTATCAACCAATGGTGTGCCGCCATCATACCTTATGTTATCTATTACACGCCTCAAACAGCCAAGTTGCATCGCTGGCTCATTTCGAGCACGATGGATGCTTTTATCGCTCCTGGTAGGCGAAAACTCCTGTTTCCGATCCACATCCTTTGCAACAGCAACTGACCCTCTCATCCCCCTCACCTCCATTACTCCTTACATATCAGCCCATAAAACTTCCCAAACTCGGGTTATGAGCGGACCTTCCAGATCTTCTGAAATTCCCTTTTCGCCACTTTTATCACGTCTTCCATCGCAATCAGACCCGAATTCTCAGCCGCAAGAAACGCTGCATTAACTATTATGTTCTTGATGTCACCACCTGCTAACTTAAACCTTTTTGCTAAGAGCTCGAGACTTTTTATTATCTTCTTGGGATTCATATTAATATCTTCTGCATCTACTTTCGAAATTATGATTCCCAAGAGGTCTTGGAAAAACGCACACTGAAATATTCGTGGGTGTAAAGGTGATGTGGTTCCTGCTGATGATTTCGCTATCCACAAGGTGATTCTGTTCTATTTCAAGACGGAAGTCTGATGGCCATTGAAAAGGTTGAAAAAGACGGTAGCAATCATTAAATAGTCCCTGCACTGCTTGTTTTGAACGTCGAGTGAGCCGCTGGTATACCGCTCTATTCCCTCCTATATGCCTAAATTGCTCATCAACAGTAAAATTATTAGAAACGCGCTGACCATTAAAATCTCTAATCCCGAAACGTACTACCTTTGATGCGCCATATTCACCTTCAGGGACCTGACATTCCTCTGTTGCCATCCTAGCTTCTAGAGCAATCGCAGTAAATGGGTGAGTGTATGATGTAGTGGGTGAACCCCCAGACGTTGTGGGTGTGCCAGTTTCACTTTCTTGGGGGGAAGCAGTGATAGTTAATTTTGAAAGACCCCTGCCATTTAAGATTCCCATCTGTTCTGTCTGGTTTAACCGTTGCACAGTATGGTCGCATTGGCCCTGCCCAGAAAATGCTGTGTCTTTTGATACCCGTGGCTCCGCCATCCGCATCACCTTTTCAGCCCCCCTGTCTGCTTCCTGCTCATAAATATCCCCAAGGTGGCCAATTTTGAGCTTCGCTCGGATTCCAGCAACCACCCGCTGCACATATCGATTGCCATGCGTGCGCTGCAGCGCCAGCAGCGCGGGTGCACGCTGTATGGAATGCATGCCGCTCAGTTGTGTTGCAATGTTCTCAACCGAGGGCCTGCCACCATCACGCCTTATGTTACCAATCACACCCCTTAAAGAGTCAAGCTGCCTCTCAGGCTCATCTCGAACACGATGGATGCTAATATCGCTTTTGGCAGGCGAAAAATCCTTCTTCGCAGCCGCCTCTTTCGCAACAGCAACCGATTCTTTCATCGTATAACTATAAATACACCTCTTTTGTTTTATTTCTTTTGGTGTTATCAGCAGTTCCGAATGGGTATAGTTCGGAACAGCAACCAGTATTCGAAACGTTGTATTTGTGCAGCTATACAGAAATTTTATACCAAAACCAGTAGCAATATCTGATGACGTCTATCTATGAAATGGTATCAAAGACAAAGCTGAGAATCCTTTTACGATGTGATAAGAAGACTCCTCACGAAGCAGAAGATAAGCGATATTCCAAAGATGAATGAACACTTGCGTTTACGGAAAATGCTTCGCTGAAAGAAAGGTTTTTTATAAGCGAATCGTATATTATACAAAAGATGAAGAAAATGAAAAGGGCAGTGATTCTCGCAAAAGGGCGGGTTCAACGTGTTGGGTATCGGGACGGAGTGGAAGAGATAGCGAGGCAACTGGAAATAACAGGGTTTGTTGAGAATGTCAAGCCCTACGATGTCAGAATCGTTGCAGAAGGTGACGATTTCGCCATAGAGCGGTTCATCGAGGAAATAAAGATCAAAGAGTATCCGATAGATGTGGAGCGTTTAGATGTTCAGTTCGAAGATTTTAAATCTGAGTTTGAATATTTTGAGATAAAAAGAGGAGAATGGCATGAAGAGTTAGGTGAGCGTTTTGATGCAGCCGGGAAATTGCTTTACAAGTCTGTCGAAGTCGGTGAAGAATCGGTCTCGATAGGGAAGAAGATGCTGGAAAAACAGGATGGGACCATAGGCGAGATAAGAGGGCTGCGAGAAGACTTGAAATCGTTCATGGAAGAGCGATTTAACCGGTTAGAGCGCAAAATAGAGGTGATAAAAGCCAAATTGGGGATGTTGTAGAGCAAGAATTTAGTCGATTTCCAGATTGGTTAACGTCAATTGTTTCAACCACAAAAAACTCAGACAAAAACTGCCAACTCTGTTACTAAAAACATACTCTTGAAAATAAATCTTCTGAAATCCAGAAATCAACGGATTAATCTGCTTCTCGGTAGCATCCCAAACGTCATCATCCTTCTTAGAGGTCTCCAATTCCACACCTTTAGGAATGTAGACCCTTTCAAAAAGCTCCCGGAGGTAAACGACATAGCCAATCTTAGATAGAGCTATCAAGGGTGATGTATTAGATACAGCAATCATAATGTCTCTGATATTTTCTTTTCTAGTTCAATCTCTTCTTCGCTCAAATACGAATATTTAAGACCCATAAGTTTAAGCACTCTGGAGAAATCGCCCCTTGTCATTTCAAGAAGTTCCGCCGCCTTTGCAAGCGTTATTTGCCTCGTAAATAGCAGTCCCAGTACCGTAAAAAATTTCTCCTTCTCTTCATACTTCTCAAATAATGGAAACTTCTCTATTACAACCGATTTCATGCCGACCGCCTATTAATTAAATAAGATAAATACGTGCACTATTTAAAACTTTTCGATCAGAGCGCTAAAGAAGATTTTACACTTGTACTCAGTAGAACGTCATCTTTTGCTAACATACGCAGATATACACATTTACCCAGGGTAAATATCGCTTTTCTGGATGTCCTTTTAGTGGGCACAGTTATTTAGCAGCATTTAAAGGATATAGAGCACCTGAGGAATACCTGGAACATCCGATCCTTCGACTTTCTTCCATGTTTGTATATTGGGCTGCGAATTACGTTCCTGTATAACTTTGGCTATCTTGTCATTTACACGTTGTTGCTTGTTACAGTTCCAGTATACAGAGCGTGGCTACAAGTTACGAGCGTGCTGGACTGCCTACGAACTAATCCAGAAATACGGGACTCCATAGCTTCTTGTACTTGGCATATTCTCTCACGATCTTATCCTTATCCTGCTGTTCTATCAGCCATTCCAGCATTAGCTGGCGATTTGCCCGCAGATTAGCCAAATCATCCAGAGGGCCAATAATGGGTGGTCCTCCGCATCGTTTGAGGTAGGTCATCGCACAGTACATGGAGTCATGTAAATCCGCATTCAGATCCTTATACAAACTGCTGCTACGTATAGTCATGCCGCTTCGACCCCCTATGACATAATAGCTAAAGTTATCCACGCTCATCAGGACAATAAGAAGGACAAAGGCAGTTCTCATAATCGCGTGGCAATTCAAGACCTTTCATGCGCGCCGTCCCCAGCACAAGGTCCATTGGCAGGGCTTTTTGAGAAGCATCGATAATTTCCATACTGTCTTGCATTTCTGAGCCATGAACTCGTGTTAAGCGCCCCCTGCCCCCATTTGGATTCGAGTGTGCTTGCTGCTTCATCTATTTGACCGTTTGGTGCAGAGACCGATCGGATAATGCCAGAATGCGCTACTGTGCCGCTGTAAAAGACCACGATGTCTCCCACGCTAGCCACACAAGAGTGTACCCGCTGCCAACCATCATCGCTCAGTATAGTCGGTACGAACTGCCCCCATGTAGAGTATGGGCCGCCTCGAGCTGTTGATCCGCCGAAAGTGTAGCCATGGCACCAGTAGGTGGTCCCATTATGTGGTCTCCATATATTTATGGTAGTTCCGCCATCGGTCGCCGCTTCGAGGGCATCACCGTTGGGTCCGCTTCCCCATGGGCGCGTATCTCTGCCTGTATCTATATTGGGATACCATACAACACGGTAAATCATATTCGAAGGCGCTGAAGGACTCGAAATAACGTAACCAAAGAGATTTTCGTTTTCTCGGGAAAGGCTCGAAAGCGGTTCTCCGCGGACAGAACTTTCTTGCACTCTGTCATGGTGCTGATTGCGAACTCCTTTGGATAAGCGAGGTGCTTTACCCTGCTGGATTACATGCGTCAATTCATGTGCTAACAACCATCGTCCTGCTGCCGCTGACGGCGCATACTGCCCCGCTCCGAAGACCACATTGTGTCCCAAAGTGTAAGCTCGTGCGTTCAAAGCCCGTGTCGAGTGGGCCGCCTGTGCGTCCGTGTGTACTCGCACCTGGCTGAAGTCATAGCCAAAGCGTTGTTCAAAAAAGGTACGGGTGGGTGCAGGGAGAAGCTGACCACCGCTCCTGGTGGCGTTGACGCGGGGTTCCAGATCAGGTGTAACGTCCGAGATCTGGCCGTGAACCTCTTTTGCCTGAAGAGGTTCGTCTTCTTCTTCCGGCTGCCGCTTCACCTCGAGCTCCGGCATCCGCATCACCGCATCTGCCACCCTATCCGCCTCCTGCTCATAGATGTCATTGGGCTGCCCGACCTTCAGCTTCGCCTGAATCCCCGCTACCACCCGCTGCACGTACTGATTACCACGCGTGCGCTGCAGCGCCAGCAGCACATGTACACGCTCTGTCGTATGCATACTGCTCAGTTCAGTTGCAATGTTCTCAACAGATGGCTTGCCACCATCACGCCTTATGTTACCTATCACACCCCTCAAAGAGCCAAGCTGCCTCTCATGCTCATCTCGAAGACGCTGGATACTACTATCACCGCTCTTGGTAGGCGAAAAATCCTTTTTCGCATCCGCCTCTTTTGTAATCGCAACAGATTCTTTCATTTTTTCTTTCTTGATTACTTATGTTTCAGAGTATAAAAAACTTATTGTTTTATAGGGATTGTTACACGGAATCGGTAAGTTTTGGCAGGGTGTAGCAGAACCGAACGAGGTGAAGAAAGAGTCTAATAAAAAGAAAGTGAAATATTAAACGATGAAGAAAGTGAGAATAAAATCATTGGAAGATTTTGAGGAGTTGCCTGAAGGTGAGTGGATAGAGGTTGAGGGAGGTGATTTAGAGATTGAATTAGTA
>DAOUYX010000181.1 GCA_030665925.1 Methanosarcinales archaeon
ACTTGACTTTCGGAGATAGCCGTTGACGACTCGAATATTTTTTTGTTTGATTGGGATAACCCGCGTTTTTTAGCTGAAATAAGCCACGAGCAGGCATATTTCCCCATTTCATTCATAGCCCAATGTACTGACTAATCCTTATACTTAAAGAACTCGTGGTAGAATCCATGTTACTTCCAATCTTTCTGATACTGCACGATAAGATGGAAAGTTTTATAAGCATGTAATGACTAAAATAATCTATGCATTTCGTCAAGAAGAAGGTGGCGGGGAAGACATACCTTTCCATCGCAGAGACCCATCGGGTAAATGGAGTCCCTAAGACGACCATTGTTAAATACGTAGGCTCCGCGGAGAAATTATTCCAAATACTAATCGGATTGGATAAAGAAGAGGCAGAGTCACACCAGAGGTACCAGTACGCCGCGCCGCTGGCGCTGCACCAGATAGCAGAGGAGATAGGGCTGGTAGAAGTAATCAACCGGCACACGAAGAAAAGGGCGCAGGGCTTCTCTGTTGGGGACTATCTTCACATCGTTACCTTGAACCGGGCGTTAGACCCGAGAAGCAAAAGAGGAATAAGAAGATGGTATGAAAGAAGCATTCTCCCTTTCATTTTGGAGATTGCCCCAGAAAAACTCACGAGCCATGCTTTTTGGGACCACATGGAATATTTAGGCGAGGAAGAGATTGCGCGGATTGAGGAAGAGCTCAGTTCCCGGATTATAGAGCTATACGGACTCAATACCGAGTGCCTGCTGTATGATATTACCAATTTCTACACCTTTATTCAGGAACACGAGGGTAACGAACTGCCAAAGAAGGGGAATAACAAGGCTAAGCGGTTCGATTTGAACCAGATAAATCTCGCACTGCTCGTCACAAAGGATGACGGAATCCCGCTTATGCACCACACCTACGAAGAGAACAGGCACGATGCGAAGAAGTTCCCCGAGATCATCGGTAAACTCGCGGACCGGTTCGCAATGTTCTCCAAAAACATTGATAAAGTTACTCTGGTCTTTGACAAAGGAAACAACTCTAAAAAGAACATAGAACTTCTTGACAAAACCGCTTATCACTTCGTTGGGTCATTAAAACCCTATGACTACAAACACTTTATGGAAATACCGATGGAGAAGTTCCAGTTGGTTCCGGTGGGCAATGAAGAAGAAAGCGAGAAGAAGGACGAGATATATGCTTATCGAACACGGGAAGAAGTTTTAGGTGGTGAAAGGACCGTTGTCGTTACTTACGAGCGGAAACTTTATGCGAGAAACTTGAGAACTTTCGTTAAGGGCATTGAGAAGCGTAAAAAGGAGTTTGAGGAGCTTGAATTGAAGATTGGAAGGCGAAGATACAGAACAAAGTCTGTCATAGAGCGGAAAGCAGAGAAGATACAGGCGAAAGCACCTGAGGGGCTTTTCGACGTTGAGGTCGGCGAAGAAGAGGGGGAAATAACGCTTAAGTACGAAGTGAACAGAACCGCATACGATGAAAAGCTGAAATCCTTTGGTAAAACGATTCTATTCACGGATAATCACGAATGGGCTACGGAGCAGATAATAAGTGTCTATCGGGGTAAGTCCGAGGTAGAACAGGACTTCAGAAGGATGAAGAACCCGATAATGATCAGTTTAGAGCCGGTATACCACTGGACGGACCAGAAGATAAGGGTGCACGCTTTTTGCTGTATCCTCGCATTGATGCTTTTGCTGCTCCGGAAACGGAAATTACACAAGGCTGGCGTTGAATTGAGCCTGGAAAGGATACTGGAGGAGCTTTCTGAGGTTCAACTCTCGGTTATCAAGTTTTACGATGTTAAGAAAAGGCTCTGTCTCCTTAACGATATGAACGAAAAACAGAAGGCGATGTTTAACGCCCTCGGGTTGAGGCGATACCAAAAGTTGGTCAGTACGAAGCTGCCGCAGACGCATTAACCTTATTCCGTAAAATAGCTCTGACATCTTCTATTGGAATTTGAACGGGTTTGAAAGGCGGAATCAAAATAGCTGGAAATGCTGTTGGTTTTATAACGGCGAAAGTCAAGTAAATAAAAACAAATCACCGCCATGAACGCTTTCTCGTTGCTCAACGTAGAAATACAAAATGTATTAGAAAAGGCAGAAAAGTTTTCCGCTCGTGCGCCCACGGAACCACAGGAATTAGGCATCCCGCTCATTTTAGAAGGGGTAGACGTATTGCTCATAGCACCCACGGGTTCTGGCAAGACCGAAGCTGCTGTTCTACCTGTGTTTCAGAAGATACTGGAAGAGAAAGAGAAGGAAAGAAACAGTGAGGAAAAAGGTTTCTACGCTCTTTATATCACGCCTTTACGCGCTTTAAACCGTGATATGCTTTCCAGATTAGAGAAGTGGGGAGCCCAACTTGGCATCACCATAGAAGTTCGGCATGGCGACACCAGCACGTACGCAAGGAGGCGACAAGCCTTAAACCCGCCTGATATGCTCATCACCACACCGGAAACGATACAGGCGATAATCCCGGGAAAAAGGCTGCGAGAGAATTTAAAATCGCTGCGGTACGTGATAATAGACGAAGTACACGAATTAGCGAACTCCAAACGTGGAACGCAGCTTGCAGTTGCGTTAGAACGAATGGCAGAACTTGCAGGCGATTTCCAGCGAATATGTCTGTCCGCAACCGTTGGGAATCCGGAAGAAGTAGCGAAATTCTTCGCCGGTTGTGGACGTGAGAAGATGCAGGTTGTGAATACGGACACGGTTTCCACAAAAGCGATTGAAATAAAGGTTTTAAACCCAAAAAAGACGAAAAGAGATGCAAAGAAGGCAAAAGAGCTGGGCGTTGACCCCGAAGTGATAGCTCATGTAAGAACCATAAGGACGGCGGTGAAAAAGTGCAAATCGAGCTTGATATTCGTGAACACGAGAAGAGCGGCGGAGA
>DAOUYX010000178.1 GCA_030665925.1 Methanosarcinales archaeon
TTATCGTTGAAGTGCCGGACAAGAAAGGACCGATGGAGAAAGAGATTGACGAGATAGGAAGGCTAATAAAACGTGCCGTGGGAGTTGCGGTTAAGTAAATTAGCGGTTTGGTTTTTCGGTTATCTAACTGGCTAACCCAACGCGCTGACGATGTTTTTTTATTTTTGTATATAAAGTATAGCTTCCTTCTATTTGAGACACGGATTTACACTGATTTACGCAGATTTATTTTAGTTTAACCGTGTTGTTGATTCTTATCATCTGTGTTAATCTGCGTTAATCTGTGTCTATAATTTATTTTTCATAAAGCGAAGCGATTATGTCTGCTCTGGTAACGATCCCTACTAACGTGCCCTGTCCGTCCACAACGGGCAATCTATTGAACCCCGTTGAGTGCATAATCTGTGCAGCATCATCAATTGACGTATCGGGCGATATAGTTTCGGGATTCTTCGACATTATCTCTTCCACTTTCATCGCGCCCGCTTTTTCGATATCCTGCTGTATATCGTGCGATTGCTCTTCATGTAGATGCAAAATGTCCAGAGTCGTCAAGATGGGCGCGTACCAATGAAAATTGTCAAAGACCTTTAAAATGTCCGCTTCACTGACCACCCCAACCACTTCTTCTTTGTCGTTGAGAACCGGCGCACCGCTAATTTTATTCGCTTTGAATACAGTTGCAACGTCTTGCAGCGAATCAGTCCCCTTCACCGTAATGACCTTCCGTGTCATAATCTCTTCAACTTTCTCTTTCATTATTGCGTTCACCCTATGTATGCTCTCTAAGTTAGCTTTAATCGGTATCAGACATAAATGGATAATGCTATCTATGTACTACTCGGTATGCCAATCGCTTTTCGTATCATCTGCGCTATTGGTATCGAGCAGACCATATACCAGAGCACCCAGTAAGGAAGGCCGAATATAAAACTGGCTGTGAACTCCTTTTCACCGATTAACGGGAAAATCACCGCTCCAACCGGGGCTGCTTCTATATATACCCAGATCCACATGAATATCGGTATAGTAATAATACCAATGTACATCATGGGCTTCATTTGCTGCTTCATCATCTCTCCGGAGAATTGCGTTTGCTGCCTCATTATCTCTGCCTTCTTCTTCTCCAGCTTCTTCATTCGATGCTTGTTGTCCTCACGCTTCGCCTCCATCAACTCTTTCTGCAGCTCCCGCATCTGCTTTTGATACTGCTTCGACTTCTCCATCAGCTCCCAATTCGTCGTGTATTTCTGTACCACCGACGTGTAGATGCCGGTAACCACCGATAAGATGAGGATGGTAATTAAGAAATCATCAACAATATCAGCGAGAGGATCAAGAACGACACCCAAAGTGGTGCCCATTCCTTCCCGGAGTCCCGGGATTATAACAATACCAAACATGACGAATAAACCTATCCCCATCGCTGCGCCTTCTAAAATTTTCTTCATCTGCTCTTTCTTTTGCTGCATAACTCGCTCTTTCTTCACCATTTTCCGTTAGATACATACAGGTGCGGTGTAATATAAAGTTTCGTTGACTTGGGTTGTAGTGGATTTCTACGATTATTACAATTGCACGTAGGCACCCACTATATCATCCAGCACTTCTGCCATCGTAGAGTGGAAAACCAACTCCTCATTTAGTCGCGCTGCTATTCTCCTCTTCGCATAGTCATCTTCTACGAATTCGACATCACGATAAGATACTTTTTTGAGAATGAGCCCGAAAGCAGGTGCTGGTTCAATGTGCTCCGTTACCCGTCGTGCCACGAGATCCTCCACCCATTGTCGATTTCTCGTGCCGCCACCGACCAGTTTCAGTGCGGAGACAATTTTCCGCACCATTTTACGGAGAAAGCCGTTTGCTTCTATATCAATAACCACAAACGAATTGCTTCTTTCTGTCGCTATCTCTACCCGTTTTATCTCTCGTATCGGGGAGTAATACTCGGCTTCGTGCTCATGATGCCCCGGCGGCTGGGATAAGTTAGAGAAATCGTGAGCACCGATAAGCAGTTCCGATGCTTCTCGCATGCGTGTTATATCCAGATCTGGTTGCAACGGTAAAAAATAGCGGTATTCACGACTGATAGCATCCTTGCGGGCGTTAAAATCCGAGTGCGGTTTTGCGAGTGCGAATGCCCATATATCGTTCGGGAGCATACTATTTATCATTCGTGGTGTCACATTGGGATTTGCGGTATCAAAGGAAACCACCTGAGAGAGCGCATGCACGCCTTTATCAGTCCTACCCGCGGCGGCATAATTCGATGCTACCCGACCTTCGATGATATTGAGTTTCTCGAATGCCTTGAAGAGTTCACCTTCTATCGTTGGGCTCACAGACTGGGGCTGAATCTGAAACCCACGATACTGCGTGCCGAGGTACCCAAGTTTGAGTGCTACCCTTTCCTCCTCTTCTCGCATTCTCTCACCGGAATCTAAAAAAGGTCAGCAATTGTAATAATACAATGGTAAAAAGGGTAAAGAAGAAAAAGGGCGCAAACATGAACAAATATCCTGCGCAATGGGTGGATGGGATTTGTAAGGCGCTTGGAATCGCGGTACAAGGAGAGAAGAGAGAAAAAGTGAAGCTGATTGTGGAAACGCGCCAGTCCAGGGAGATTCAGGCTATTTTGGAAAAATTACCGCAACGGTGCAAAGAAGCTTTGAAGCTCGTATTGGAAAAAGGCGGTTGGGTGAAGTATTCAGAACTCGCATCAGGATTTGATGATGAAATAACCTATGGGTGGGATGAAGACCCACCGAAGTCCACAATAGGCATAATACGGCTTCATGCACTTCTCCTTGTGGGGAGAATGGGCATTAGTGGGAGAATGTATAAGATCGCAGTTGTGCCTTTAGAGCTGCAAGAAGTAATCGAGAAGGTCATCTCTTAATTACATAATAAAGGGATAAAGAAAGACGACATGGAAGTCAGAATAATTCTTGTGGGACCGAAGAATGAAGAGAATGTAGGGGCG
>DAOUYX010000162.1 GCA_030665925.1 Methanosarcinales archaeon
CAAAGAAAACTACAAATGAATAGAATGTAAATGGAAGTACGGTACTTATAGCTTTTTAGTTCAAAATAGATACGATTTAACCGCGGAAGAACTGATTAGAGAAGTAAATAAAATACTCTTTAATGCCGAGTATCTAAATAAGGCTCAAATAATTCAGTCAAAAGTCAAAGAATATCATGGGCCCAAGAAGACTATGGAATTAATAGAGAAATACTGGGGATAGATTTGGAGAAGTTAGAGGCTGAAGGCAAGAGGCAAGAAACTTTAAACCTCCAAACTTGTAATATGTTCCATCTTCATGAGCTTTTAATAAGTTGTTTTGAATAGAATAGAGAAAAGAGAAGAGGAAAAGGGGCACTGTCTAATTTTCTAGTATGTGTTTAGCTAACCACAAGATTACACAGATTTTCACGAGAAAATGTGAAGATGTAAGATATAAAATGCAAATCTAACCAATATCCTGTATAGGCACAATCTAATTTTCCAGTGAAATCACTAAATTTTTAGGCAGTGCCTCCTGTATATAATAACATCTTCTTGTGTTAATCTCGTGGAATCTCGTGGTTTTTTTTCGCCTCGGCTAAACACATCCCATCACGTTCGAGCAGTTGTTCCTTTTAAACACATACCGGCAAGCAATCCAAATAAGAGACCTGATAAATGCGCTGTATGTGCAATCATGTCGCCGGAACCAATCATTAAAAAATCGATGAGCGCGAATAAAATAACGGTTATCCACATCTCCAGCGGTAAAAAGAAGAAGAGGTATATTTTCATCCTCGGCATGAGTACCGCAAGGGTAGCGAATACCCCCATTAATGCCCCGCTTGCGCCTACTGCGGGGCTAACAGAAGTTAAACTCCAGCCAAGTCCCGCCACAATTCCAGAGATGAAAAAGATGAGCAGAAATCTCGAACTCCCTATCTTACGCTCCAGCACTGGAGCGAAGAAGACGAAGAAGAGCATATTAAAGAAGAAGTGTTCGAAGCTTCCGTGGAGGAAGATATGCGTTATTAACGTCCAGGGTCTTGCCATTACAAGTCTTGGGATCAGTACTAATTTCTCGGTATAGCCTGGAATGAGCAATTGCAAGACAAAAGAGATGGAAATAAGAAACATAAGCAAGAACGAATAGTTACCGGCGAAGATGCCAAATTTTGTATGAACGCCCTTTGCATCACTCCATCCACTGCGTTCTGGTTTGAGTTTGAAGGGAATAGAAGATGCGCCACGGGCTTCAAGATCCCTTTTATATTCCTCCAGTCCAACGCACCAGTGCATTTCAGGCGGGAGATGTGCCCTGCACAGAGTATCGCCGCAGTACTTGCATCTGTACGATGCCGGTTTGCCGCAGACGGTGCACGTGTGCCGTATCCATGTCATATCTTTGAAAAGAACCGTTATACATTTATAAGTTACTATCGCTACAAATAACCGCTTATAGCATTATCTCACGTGGAGACTCTACATCTAATCTAAAAACGTTACTTCTATTCTAATAAGTTCTCTCTGTTCTCCCTTCATCACTCAAGGTCAACGTTTTGAACTTCACCCACCAAATAGATGCTCCTTACATCCGTTATTCTCACTGTATACGAGGCACCAAGTGGCAAATCCTTATTTATTACTATCATCCTATACGAAGGGTCTCGGCATATTACGCCTCCTTTCTTACCCTTTTCCGTTATTAAAATCGGAAGTTTCTTGCCTTCCAACGCGGTGTTTCTTTCGAGAGCAATCTTATGATAGAACGCCGAGAATATTCTCGATCTTTTCTTCTTCTCGCGCTCCAGCAAGTCCTTCAGCTTAAATGCTTCCGTACCCGGTCTTGGAGAGAACCTCGTTATATTCACTTTTTCCGGTTTCATGTCGTCCAACAGGTTCAGAGAGGACAGGAAATCGTCTTCCGTCTCGGTGGGGAATCCTATAATGAAATCCGTGCAGATCGTGCTGTATTCAAATCGCTTCCTTATACTCTTTACGATCTCAACGAAATCAGCAGCTTTATAATTCCTTCTCATATCCATCAGCACCTTATCAGAGCCCGATTGCACTGGCACGTGAAAGAATTTGAATACCTTTTCCGAATCGAATGCGTCAAGGAGTTCGTCTAAGATGGGGATCACCGTAAACGGGTTCATCATACCCACACGTATTCTAAAATCACCTTCCACGGATGTTATCAGCTCTAACAACTCCGGAAGTTTTAATTTTAGTGCACTTGAGTTCTCCCAGCCGTACGCGCTGCAGTCCTGCGAAGTAATCCTTATCTCCTTCGCGCCCATTTCCACTGCGCTTTTAACCGCTTCAAATATCTTTTCAGGCTCGTAACTCTTTAGATTGCCCCTCGCTCGTTTCACGATACAATAAGAACAATTTCCTACGCAACCCATTGCGATCGGAATTACGGTGACGACACCGTCAAAATCCAGCTCGTGTTCCTCACTATAACCATTGCAGATATCCCTTGGTGTCACCATTGTCACATCGTTGCCCAAAATGCTTTTTACCAATTCTGGCTGTGCCGCAGCCATACAACCAGCTACGATCACCTCTTTGCCCTCTCCCTTTAACTCTTTCAGTCTCTTTATCACATTCAGTTCCGTCCTCTTCGTTACGGTACACGTATTCACGATAACAGCATCAGCTTCGTCTTTCTCTACGATTTCATGCCCCGCATTCCTTAGAATTGCTCGCAGCTTCATCGTGTCACCCACATTGGCAGTGCAGCCGAAAGTCTCAAGGTGAATCTTCTGGAACTTCGCAAAAGTGTTCTTTAGAGGCATTTATCTTTCCCTTTAGGTTTTTACGAATAGAAATAAAGTAAAGATAATTTATCCGTATATTTTCTTTAAAAGAAAGGGCGTAGATGAAAAAATGAACCAAACGTCGAAGCGAAAGATAGAGCAACTACGGATTTGTGCGGAGAAGGAAGTGGAAGTGAGGGAAAATTGCTTCGCAGACGTCAAGCTTATTCATGTTGCGTTGCCTGAGGTAGATAAGGGCGAGATAGAATTGAAGACGGAGTTTTTTGGGTTCTCTTTTAATTATCCCCTAATGATTGCCTCGATGACCGGGGGACATCCAGAGACAAAGCGAATAAATGAAGTTCTTGCGGAAGCTGCGGAAACGCTTGGTGTGGGTATGGGCGTGGGCTCACAGAGAGCCGCACTGGAAGGTGCCGAACAAGAGGACTCGTTTCGCGTGGTTCGTGACGCTGCGCCCAATTCGTTTATTTACGCGAACTTAGGTGCTCCTCAGGTGAAGGAATATGGGGTAGAAGGTGTTGAGCGCGTTATCGAGATGATAGACGCTGATGCGATTGCAATACATCTCAACTTCTTGCAGGAGGCTATCCAGCCCGAAGGCAACGTAGATGCACGAGGTTGCCTTAATGCGATAAAGGAGGTATGCGAGGCGATAAAAAAGCC
>DAOUYX010000158.1 GCA_030665925.1 Methanosarcinales archaeon
ATTAGCTTGAACTTGTCTTGCATGTTCAGAATATACGCCGAGAATATTTTCTAATTTTCCATCATCTTCAGTAACAATAGCGGGTGGATGTCCACTGAAAAAATCTCCATTATATTTCTGGATATCAAACTCAACAAAATACGGATTTAATTCTACTGCATCTCTTATTGCACCTGCTGTATTCTCCTCTTCCTCTGATTCAAATAGTCCTCTATGAATACAAATACGTTCTCTTATTTCTTCCGGGATGGAAAACAAATCATCTGATGTAGTCATTTGGAAAAGGGCGTGAGTATGCACAATAGATTTCACTATCAGCCACGGCAACTAAGGAGTTTGCGACGAATACCCGAAAATTTATGAAAGAGCGTTGCTCTAACTCCTCATATAGTGCTTTTAAAGTCTCTGAAGCCTTCTCATCAAATCCTCCTATTACTACGGGCTGCTTCTCAAAGTCCTCTTCTGAATCGCTCCCGACAAATTCGGGATTCAAGCAAATCCCGTAATTTGAGTTATCCCCATACGTGTATCTTGCAAGCAATCTCTCCAGAAATTTTTGCGATACAGCGCTCTTGAACACGATTAAGTGGTATTCCTCTTTGCTAATGCCTATTATTCTTGAATAAACTTCTTCCACCTCGGAAGAGTCGAATTCCCCGGTTATCGTCGTGGGCGGCACGCAAATAAAAGAGATATTACTGCGTCTCACCGCTCCATCGAGGTCGTAAGAAACTTTGTAGCCCTCAGAAGCGAGTGTTTTTAACACCGCTCGATTCCTGTCGTGAAATATCACCTCAAACCTATATCTCGCAAATATCTTCCCCACGGCTCTTCCTACCAAATCACTACCCAAGATTGACAATTTTACATTCTTGTCCATATTCATAAAACACCCCCAAAAAGAATGGGTCTCCTCTCACCTCCTTTATGCTCTCTTTTACATTTTCAGGGTCAGTGAAGCGTCTTATCTCGAGAATAACGTTTTCGGGTTGAATATCCCTGATGTCCCTGAGCACGCTTCTCGCATCTATTTTCCCCTCGCCGGGCGGCAAGTGCAGGTCGGAGATACCATCATTGTCGTGCAGATGCACGTGTTTTATGAACGGGTGCAGCACATCGAAAAAATCACTAAGCGGGATGCCGTAGCGTTCTGCGATGATGAATGCGTGCCCGGTGTCGAACGTCGCGTAAATATCCGCATCCGCAGCGTGAAGAAGTGCGAGAAGCTCAACGGGCAAGCTTCCTACTCTATCATCGCAAAGATTCTCGAGGCACAGCGTCACCAAATAATCTCGTGCTAAAGAAGCGAGCAACTTGAGGTTTCTGACGGTGTTCACGAACGCTTTGCGGTAGGAAACGCCTGCAAACTTAGCTCTGTTCTCCCTGACGATGTCCCCGCCGTGAATGACGACATGTGTGACGTCCAAGAGCGAAGCAATCTCGAAAACACGCTCCATGACTCTGAAATTGTGGCGCAGCATTCTGCCTAAGTCAACCCGCAGGTTCGGCTCCCTCGCGTCTGAAGTAGGTGCGTGTAATGAGAACGCAACGTCAAACGAATCAAGTCCCCACAGCATCGCGTGATTTATTTCGAGCGAGCGGTCCAGCAAGGCAACGTCATCGAAGCCCAGCTCCACAAGCTCCACATCCAGGTATGAGAGGCTCAAAGGTCCCCTCGATATTTCCCTCACCAGCCGAGAATTCACACCTACTTTCATTTTCCCCCTCCATTTTCTACATACATTTTGATTATATTACGTATTTTAAAATCCGGTATATATATTTCTGGTGTTTATAGAAATAGTGAAGTATATATATAATCTTTTTATGTGCCTTAGCAAAACACAAAAATAGAGGTGAGACAGCAGATGGTATATGAAAAGAACATATCGTTACTGAGGGAGAAGAAATTTTTCAGTCTTTTCGAGAACCTTGCGGGGAAGGCGGTGGAAGCCGCGGAGCTACTGGTAGAATTAAAAGAAGATTACTCAACACTTTCGCAAATCAGTCAGGTGCTTAATACGCTGGAAGACGAAGCTGATTCGGTTGTTCATCAAATCGTACATGAACTGATTTACGACCACAGCCGTGAGGGTGAAGAGAAGGAGGATATACGTTATTTCGCTCATAATCTTGATAACGTAGTGGACGGCGTTGAAAAAGCGGTGAATAGACTGACATTTATTCGCAGACAGCCCAAAACGCTTCCGGAACCGGAGGGTGAATTTTCCACGGTTATTCTGGAGGCTTCGCAGGAAATAATAAAGGCAGTAAGCTGCTTGAGAAATCTGAGTGCCGAGGAAAAAACTTTGGAAACATGCTGCATAAGGATAAACGAATTAGAAAACGAGGCGGATAATCTAAACCGGAAATGGCTGCGAATACTGATGACTACACCAGTAAAAGAACCTGATGAGCTCCTTGAAAGAATGGTGCTTAAAGAGATAGTGGATATCTTAGAGGATACAATGGACCAATGCGAGGATGTGGCGAATGTTCTGGATACTTTCAGGGTAAAGAAACTCTTCTTTTATTATGAGAGGTGCTTTTAGCATGGGTGCACCATCCACAGGTCAGGCGGATTTACACACCCACACTTACTATTCAGGGTTCAGCAAGGTCTTCTTTATACCCTATCCTGAGTCAATCACGCCGCCAGAAACAATGGTTGACGCCGCGGTGAAGAAAGGTTTAGACGTCCTCTGTATTACCGACCACAACGTAATAGAGGGTGCTATGAGGGCAGAGCGATACGTGCGTGAAAATGGATTAGAGATTGAGGTGGTGGTTGGAGAAGAGGTCAGTACTGCAGATGGCGAGGTCCTGGGACTTTTTTTACAGGAACGCATTCCCCGTGGGCTTTCAGCGGCAGAAACTATAGACTTCATCCACAACCAGGGTGGTCTGGCTGTGGCGCCACATCCTTTTAGCTACCGGTGTCCCTGTCTTGGGAAGCGAATTGAAAAGCTCTGTCTGGATGGCGTGGAGGTATTGAATGCTGCCCACCGGGACGCGTACGTGAACAGGTTAGCTCAGAAGGAGGCGGGTTCGTCTTTCGCACATACGGGAGGAAGCGATGCACACTCGGCAAAGATGCTGGGAGATGCCTATACAGAATTCCCGGGGGAATCGGCTGAAGATTTACACCGAGCAATCAGGCGAAAGGAGACGAAACCTGGCGGTGGACCCGCTCCGTTGAGACACTGGATTTTCTGGAACATGGAGATTGCCTATGGAGTCGGTAAGAGACTAATCACATCCTTTAGGAAGGAAGAGCATAGATCATCTTCCGACGACCCTTTGGGAAAGGTGGACCAGATGCGCCGTCACAATAAGGTTATCGCAATGGGTGGCTGCATGGCGTTCATGGCGACCCCTCTGCCTCTGGTGTGCGGTATAATAGGCGAGGGATGGATTCGCTGGAAAGGACGCAAGAAATGGAAAGAAGTCAGCTCTGAATGGGTAATGGCGAAGGGAAGTTTAAGGTAAAAATAAAAATGGATAAAAATTTGACTATATCAGTCGTAATTCCGGCTTATAACGAAGAGGAGAATATCGGTAGGCTTC
>DAOUYX010000097.1 GCA_030665925.1 Methanosarcinales archaeon
AGGAAATAAAGAGGAGTATTGCGGAGCTGAGGGAGAGTATTGAGGATGAGGCAGAGAGAGAAGAAGAGAAGTACAGAGAAGAAGAGAAGAGAGTAGAAGTGGAGCATAGAGGGGAAGAGGGAAAAGTAAAAGAGGAGTACAGAGGAGAAGGGAAAATAGAAGAAGTGGAGCATAGAGGAGAAAAGGAAAGAGTAAAAGAGGAATACAGAGAAGAAGAGGAATTGTTAAGGCTCGCAAAGATTTGTATGGATTCATTGATGAATTGTGGAGAAGCGGATACTTCTCTTAGGGCGACACTTATTGAACTGCTGAAAGAAATTCAAATGGCGCTTTGCACGCTCAATAATCCGGTGTTAAGAGCTCTGTCAAATATCCTCAGCGGTAATGCAGACAAGGTCCCCGCGAGTGTAACGGAGGAGTTGTGTGAAAAGGGATTTGTTAACCGTCGTTATAGCGTGAAGCTTGACGGAAGAGTCGAAGCTTCCGCTAAGGCGGACTTGATGAAGAAGCTTGAAGAGCGAGTTGTGGAGGAATATGAGCTTAAAGAGGAGTGGAAAAAGCTCATAACAAATTTGCCCGTGAAAATGAATTTGGATGAGTTGAAAAAAGCGGATGTCCTTCCTCTGATACAAGCTGGCGCTGCTGAGTTGTATCTCGTCCCGAGCATGTGGGATGTCTCGATTTGGGCGAATTTAAAGACGGAAAGGGACGTTGAACGGATAAAAAGTAACTTAGATGAGATGAAAGGTGTGGTGGAGGGACTGCCGGAAGAGTTCAAGGAGCCTTTTGGGAAGTTGGTAGAAGGTATGATCTCATCGCCGCCATAGAAGAAAGAAGGAGAGAGTAGCATAGTATGGTAAAAGTAACGATAAATGAGGATTTGTGCAAAGGCTGCGGGATGTGCGCGGATGTCTGTACAACCGAGGTTCTGGAGAAGCAGTCGGATTTCAAGCCTACGAAGGTAGTAAAGGAGGAGAACTGTATAGAGTGTCTTTCTTGTCTCGAGATATGCCCCGCTTATGCGATAGAGCACGAGGATTTGACGCCTACGAGAAGGTTTCATGTGGAGTCGAAAGTCATTGAAATGGTGAAGAAAATTGTTTGAGAAATGGAAAGAAAGCGTAAGGATTATGAAATAGAGGAGGAATTCAGGACTTTTGAGGAGTATGAGACGGCTCTTCATGCGGTTATGGATATCTCTGGAGAGATGGTGCATATTATCGAGTCTGCGACCGGGAAGGGCGCTCGTGCGTTGTGCTACACGGTTAGCAAGGGTTACGGAGCTAAACTGGGGATGATGCTGGGTAAGAAGAATGGTGTGGAGGAAGCACTGGACGCCCTGAATGAGAACCAGGACTGGTGGAACATAAATCTTTGGAGCAAGCATGATGAACCGTTGATAGAGGAGAGCGACGGTGTAAAAAAATTCAAGATCTTGATAAGAGACTGTACGGTAAGGCAGACTTTACTGAGGGTAAACTTACCGCAAAGAAGCACGATGTGCCATCTCACGAATGGATATATAATAGGGGCGTTAGAAGCCATGCTCGATGTAAAGGGCAATATAGAGATATTACACGCCGGTAATAACGCGTGTTTAAAGGAGATTACACTAACTTTAAAGGGGATCAAGAACAAATGAATAAATTAAAAGTCGCTTACGGCTCCGGAGCGATTTGCGGGGGTTGTTGCACCGCGATCCTCGATGTGCATGAGAAGATTTTCGATGTAATTGATCGGTTTGACTTCGTTTACTGTCAGATGCTCTGCGACCCAAAGGACTTCGACCATGCGGACGTTGGCTTCTGGGAAGGGACGATAAGGACAAAGACACATGAAGAAGAGCTGAAATCGCTTAGAGAAAAGGTTGATACACTCATTTCATTTGGAACCTGTGCGTGCTATGGCGGGCTTCCCGGTTTAAGCTTTTACTACACGATAGAAGCGATGCTGAGGAAGATATATATAAAAACGAGGGGCACGGTTGACGGTAAGATTCCCGGTTCGAAGGAAGTCCCCGAGCTGGAAAGGGGCTTGCTACCTGCGGATCAGATCGTGGAAGTTGATTATTATATCCCCGGGTGTCCGCCGCCACCGGAGACGATTGCGAATTTCTTGCTTGCGGTTTCCGAAGGTAAAAAGCCGGAGGTGGAGCACAAGACCTGTTGCTCCGAGTGTTCGAGAAGGATGACCACACCGGCGGAGCGTGTAAAGAGGAAAGTAGGCGCTTTTGACGAGAGTTTTGTCGTGGAAGATCATCAGAAATGCTTCTTAAGTCAGGGTATTTTGTGCTTAGGTTCTGTCACGCTAAACCGATGCGGTGCGGCATGTCAGGAGAATGGCTTTCCATGCATGGGCTGTTCCGGACCGAGCCTCGAAGTCTTGCGGGAATACGAAAGGGACCCGATGCGGATGGTTGTGAAGAGGCTCGCACTGCTGAGCGGTGAGGACCCGGAGAAAGTAGTGACAGAGCGAGAGTTTAAGAAGGTGGAGGACCAACTCTACGACTTAAGACACCAGTTCTACGCCTTCGTATCCACGCATCCAGTGATGTGGCGTCGTCGGTCATCGCAGATTACGGAACTTTTGAAATTTGAGGGGGAATGAAATATATATGAATGAGATAGAGATAAGCCCGGTTACGAGGGTTGAAGGTTCGGGTAAAGTTACGATATTCATGGACGATGATGGGAATGTGAAAGATGCGCATTTCAGCGTTACGGATGTGAGGGGATTTGAGAAGTTTCTGGAAGGTTGTGCTCTTGAGGATATGCCAAGGTTCACGGCGAGAATTTGCGGCGTATGCCCAGTCGCTCATCATTTAGCTTCGGTGAAGGCTTGTGAGGATTTACTCGGAGTTGAACCTCCGGAATCCGCAGTTAAAGTCAGAGAACTCTGGCTTCACCTCCATCACATTCACAGCCATACCGCACACCTGTTCGCTCTGGCAGCGCCCGACTTCTTACTTAAAGATGCTCCTCCCGAGGAGCGGAATATCTTCAAACTCGCAACCGTGGATAAGGATTCGGCGAAGAAGATCGTTGAACTCCGGAAGTTCGGACAGGAGGGTTCGAGAATAATCGCAGGCATTGCTATACACCCAACAGCAGGAATAATAGGGGGGATGGCAAATTATTTCACGGAGGAGAAGCGTTCGGAGCTAAAAGAGCTCGGAAAGAACGCAATTGAAATCTCCGAGGAGTTCGTAGAGTTATATAAGAAGATAACTGCGGAACTTTCTGCCGCGGAAATGCTTGAAGACGGTGAGATAGAAACGAATTACATGGGTCTTACGAATAACGGGACGCATGAGATCTACGATGGCGATCTTAAAGTTGTAGAGAAAGGAGAAGATAGTTTCGAGTTTGGATGCCACGATTATCTAAAGCACATTGCAGAGGGCACCCTCGATTACTCATTTGCAAAAGCTCCGTACTTAAAGGAGAAAACGCTAAAGGAAGGGATAATAAGAGTTGGACCGCTTGCCAGGCTGAACATCTCCGAAAGACTCGGGACTCCGAGGGCGGATGAGCACTTTAAAGAGTTTAAAAAGGAGTTTGGATTCACGCACAAAACCATGCTTTACAACCTTGCACGGATGATAGAAGTGTTGCACAGCGCGGAACGCTCGTTCGAGCTTCTTGAAGACGGAGAGATCGTGATGGAAGAGGGAGAAGTCGGGAAGAGAATCTCTGAAGTCCCACAATTCCGGGAAGGCGAGGGGATCGGAATCATAGAAGCCCCAAGAGGTTCTCTCATTCACCACTACGCCACCGACAAGGATGGTTTCATAACTGATATGAACGCGATAGTTGCAACGACATTTAACAATCCGGGGATAGATGAAAGCGTGAAGGAGGTTGCACGAAAGACTTTATCGGGGCAGAAGAGTTTGGAGCCCGATGAGAAACTCCTGAACAGAATAGAGACGACCATCAGAGCCTATGACCCCTGTCTTTCCTGCTCAGCACATAATTTGCGGCTGGTTTCAGAAGTGAGGATAGAGATAGTGCGAAGTTAACCGCTCATTCTGTATCCGTAAATTATTTAAGTATTAAATTTTTGTTTTAACTTGTATGGAAAGAAAAGAGAAGGGAAAATTGTTGGAAGATTTGAACGACCGGGAGAAAGGGCTTAAATCATTCTTAGCTAATGTTGAGTATAGGGAAGTGGATGTCCATTTGGAAGAAGAGAAAGGAGAAGGAGTTAAGAGTGCGAGAATAAAAGAAGTAGAAGAGGACAATGAGAGTTTTCTTTCATCTCTGGGCGATAAAAGTGAAGAGTTCAGATATTCTCTCGGGGACGTGGAGCATCTTGATAAGGATATTAATACGCTTTTTGAGAAGCTTGGTGCGGACATCATTGATTTTTCAGTTCCGGAAGGGTATAGAGAGGTGGAGCGATACTTTGTGAACGAGCCATATGCGCTTGTAAGCATAATATATAATACTGAGACTGACGAGTATTTGTATCGGGTGGTGGAGCCGAGACTTACGGATGAGGAAAAATTCTTCCTTGCAGAAATAAGTGAGCGGCTCAGGAATATTCTGCTTTTCACAGAGATAAAGAGCGAAGATAAAGAGGGAGAGAAAGACAAAGAGAAGATTTTAAGGGAAAAGATAGAAGAGGTCGTGCTAAGGCATCATATCGAAATCGAGCCGGATTCTCTCAGTAAGATAGGCTATTATATTATTAGAGATTTTGTGAATTTTGGCAAGATAGATGCTCCAATGTGTGACCGGTTCACCGAGGACGTGTCTTGTGATGGCTACAATATTCCAATTTACGTTTACCACTGGAAATACGGGAGCACGAAGACGAACATAGTTTTTGATGATAAAGAGCTGGACTCTTTTGTTATGAAGTTGGCGCAGAAGGGAGGGAAGCACCTGTCACTTTCGGATCCAATGGCGGATATAACGATGGAGGATGGTTCGAGAGGGCAGCTTACCATTGGAAGCGAGATAACAACAAGAGGAAGCACATTCACGATAAGGAGGTTCAGCGAAGTTCTTATAACCCCCGCAGACCTAATTCGCTGGGGGACATTCACTGCCGAGGAAATGGCATATCTCTGGCTCTGTGTTTGGAACGGGAAGAGCATTCTGTTTATAGGTGGGACCGCTTCTGGAAAGACGACTTCTTTGAATGCCATTTCGCTTTTCATCCCGGAAAATGCTAAAATCGTAACCATTGAGGATACGAGAGAACTGAAATTACCTCACAACAACTGGATTCCAACCGTTACAAGGACTGCCTTCATGGGTAGTGACAGGGGAGTGGTGGAGATGTATGATTTGCTAAAGTCGTCGTTAAGGCAGCGCCCGGAATACTTAATTGTGGGCGAGGTAAGGGGGAAGGAGGCTATAACACTTTTCCAGGCGATGTCTACGGGACACACATCTTTTTCCACTTTACACGCGGACTCTGTGGATGCGACCATCCACAGGTTAGAGTATCCACCTCTCAGCGTCCCCCGGTCAATGATGCAGGCGCTTGATGTCATTTCTGTTCAAGCGCAGGTGTTTATAGGGAATAAGAGGGAGAGAAGGAACTTTGAGATAACCGAAAACTTAGGAATAGACCCGATAACGAAGAACATAAAGACAATGAAAATTTTCGAGTGGGATCCTGCTAAAGACTCTTTCACGGGACTTGGATCGTCTTTCTCGTCGAAAGTCCTGGAAGATACTGCGAGATTCAATGCGTGGAGCAAGGAGGAGTTGAAGGAGGAATTAGGAGTAAGAACCAAGCTTCTGGAATTGATGGCTGAGAGAGGGGTAACGCCGGGAGAATTCATCTCTGCTGTAAGGACTTTTCAAGTGAATCCGGAAAAGGTGAAGAAGCTATATGGAATTTAAGGAGAAGGAGATAGAGAAGTTTGCATATTCCATATTTGGGAGGTTCTTTGTGGGAAAGAAGGAGAAGTATGCAGAGCTTGAAAAGGCGCTTCTCGCTGCGAGATACCCCATAACTTATGACATATACCTTTCGAGTGCTTTTTTTTATGCGCTGCTTACGGGGTTTTTGGGTCTAATTAACGGTTTTATGCTTGCGAGTTTGCTTTCAACATTCGAGATTGTCCCCATAAACTATGAAGTTTTCCCATCATTGATACTTGCACACGGGAGGCTGTTCGGCACGATATTCCTCACTTTGTCCGGCTTCCTTGTCTTCTTTCTCTCTACTTATGCCCTGATATATCTGTGGCCTTCATCAAAAGCAGGAGACCGGCGGAGAGAAATAGATAGGATGATGCCGCATGCAGTGCACTACATGTATGCGCTAAGTAAGAGCGGAATAAGTATTCTTGATATTATAAAGTCGCTTGC
>DAOUYX010000031.1 GCA_030665925.1 Methanosarcinales archaeon
CTGATGAGCACTCTGAATAAAGAACTATTCATTAAACGATATGGAGAAGATATTTGGCACCGATCCGCAGAAGACTGGAGAGAATGGTGTAATTTAAATCAAGAAGCTTCAAAGACCAAAGCAAGAATACGAAGACTTTCAAACCCTGAGAAGGAAAAAATGAAACATCGTGAAATTTGGAGCAAAGGGGGCAAATATTATGTGAAAAATCTGAGAGATAATAGGACCGGACTTCGAGGTGAACGTAATAAAATTAGAGGCCGTGACGGTCACCGGTTTAGAAAATACAAACGTTTCTTTGCTCAAGAAGCTAATATTCATCATGAGTGGATCCCCGGAACATCTCAATATCGAGGTGTCGCGTTAGTTGAAAAGAACGCACATCAGCATGGAATTATAGATATTATTCGGATTTTGGATGGAGAGATAACCGTCCTAACAGAAGCAGAATTAAGTAGGAAATAAAAAAGGAGGAAAAAGGAAATGAACACAAAACATAACCTTAGTCTCCCCATATACAGATACGTGATGGGAGTACTTAAAGGTTGCGGTAAATCACTCGGAGAAATCACATCGGAAGCCCGGGGATTCGAATCAGATTTAAATTGTTGGATTGATGAATTAGAAGCAATGGAGGGACTGGAAAGATGAGTGATGATCTATCAGACGAAGACCCTTTCGCAGAGGATGAAGAACCGGAGGATAAAAATCAGATTACTGAGGGCATGGTAAAGAAGGCAACCTATCTAATCCATAAACTGGCGGAGAGGAAAGGACAGGATTTCAAGGAGATACAGAAGAAATGCAAGAAGTTATTTGCCTACACAAATCTGGCGAAAGTGACGCTTGAAGATGGGCATAAAATTATAGACAAGCTTATCGAATTGACAGGCGGAGAGGAAGAGGTATCAAACACGGATGAAGGATCGAGAAGGAGAGTGATTAAGAAGGAGCCAGCCAAGAAAGAGGAAAAGGTAGTGCAGGATGAGGGCGAGAAAATCGAAGAGTTAGAAGCTGAACTTGGTAAGCTTGCGGAGATGTTGCAAATTTGTGTAGGGCTCTCAAGAGACATCGTTCAGGAGGAGATGGGCAAAGACAACATCACCGAGGGAACTCAAGCAATGCTCATTAAGAGTTTTGCGGCCACGCTGTATATCGATGCTTCAAAAAGGGGGCTTGGAAAATGACACCGAGCGAAGTAGCAATTCTCACAGCATGGAAGCAAGCGGGCGGAAAGTTCAAAGCCGCTGCGGAAGAAGTAGAAAAGGAGATCAAAATGGAGGAGAGGGAACTTGGCCAATAGTGATCAATTTGAGGGTGAAACCCTCCCTTTCACTTCAAGAGGTTGGACGCGACAAATCAAATCCGGAACCTTCCGGAACGGCGCAACTTGGAAACACGTAGAGAAGGTCAAAGTATTGGGACGCGGAACCATGGGTGCGAAGTTGGAGGAGCTTTATATTCTCGCCTCCTGGGACATCGATCAGGGCGGTAACAAAACCATCAACGCCCGGAAGGGGCAGCACTTCCTTAGCCTCAAAAAAGGCGTGCAGGAGTTGGCGTTTGCTGTCTGTGATCAACACAACGGGAATGGGTGGCGAATCCTCACTTATGACTGCTCCTATTGTGGTGTCGTGAAAACGCAGCGGGAGGCACAAAAAATTCTAGCCGCTACTAACTGGCGGAAGTGGTTGAATAAAGGAGGTAAAAACTAGGATGAAAGTTAAATGGGGCAGAGAATGGTTTATCGAAGTCCACACGGAATCACATCAATCTTTTGAGGATGCACGCAAAGAAGCTGATTCAATTGAGATTGACTTCGATCTTAATTGTGTTGTCGAGAAGATGACATCAGTCGATTTCCGGATCTTCTGCCGAGGAAACAAATATCATGAAATAGCGAGGGAAAAAAGATGAGCCTATATGAATACGAAGAGGGCAGAGACATAGCAGTGAAAGATCCACCGTTCTATGCACTTATACAGGCAGCAATGAGAAGAGCTGATACTGCTAACTTAGAAATGCTTAAAGGATGCTGGCCTGAAGTATGGCTGGAATTGAGGGCTAGATATAATGCACCTGGTGGCATGTTGCAGAGCGAACTAGAAGGAGATGAGAAATAAGATGATAGACACAAGTAGAGAATGGCACGTCAGATCCGAGAGCATTTTAAATACTTTCTATACTGTGACACGCGACAGCGCAGGGGCTTTCTCCTGCACGTGTCCTGATTTTTCAATTCCGGGGCAATGTCTGTAAGCACATCAATAAAGTGAGAATGAGAATCGAAGGTAAAAAGCAAAAGAATAAATTATCGGGGGTGGAATAAAGAAAATGTACAAAAATAAACAGATTTATGTTGAGGGGAAAGGCGAAGTCTACTGTTCGCAAAGAGATTCCCGCAGCTTCAAGTGTCCTCGACATCCACAGGGATTCAAATTCCCGGGTAAGAAGAAGTGCAAAGGTTGTGTTTGGGCGAGGTACGTAAAATGGTAGAAGTCCCGGAATACCTAAACAAAATCAACAGCGATAAGAAGGCTATCGAGTGCGCTAATATTCTCGAGGCTTGCCACCCAACCCATTCGGAGCGGCTTTGGCTTGTTGGCTTCTTGAAGTTCTGCGGCTACTCCATGATTGAAGTCCTGGACATTATACACGGGCATAATCAGTGGATGGATTACAATGAGAGAACTACAGCCTATCAGGTTGGAACTGTATTCCACCAGCGGCCCCAGCGTACCCAAAACCATCAAACGCGACAAGTGAGAAAATGGGCTTTGAGCCCTGTTGAAGCTCTTCGTATCAGACGTCAAAAATCGATTAGTCTCAGTAAGCTACTTTGTGAAGAATCCCATGCAGTAGCATTTCCACATCCTGAGAGATTAGCCTGCGCCGAGTTCAATCCATCAGCGGAATTCCTCAAAAAATGAGCCGCTTCATTCCTCCTGCACTCCTCCTATGTTTTTTTTTCTCAGGAAGGTTCGGGAGGATGTGCCTCCCGGTGATTAAAATGGATTTAGGGCGTTTTGTCTCAACCTCTCAAAGTTCGCTGAGCAAAACGTTATAAATCCTCTTTAAGCGGGTCAAGATCTTTTATAAGTCGAGGCATAAATCTCAGAGCACACAATTAGTTTTATTACTTCTTGGCTCTATAAATAATTATGCCAGCAAGAAATGAGACAGGCCCTTCCAAGCGCTCCACAGGACCTCGGAATGGCCAAGGTGGAGGACAAGGGAATTACTCTGGTAGCAAAACTGGAACGGGAAAGAAAACAGGAGGCAGAAAAGGAAACTGCTGAGTTTTCTTTCTTTTTTTATTTTTCCACATGTCCCTCGCTCTCCACGTCTGAAGTTCTCGCTGAGGTTTTGCCCACCCAGCCCCACATCGGCGCTATGCGCTAATGTCTCATGCCTCTGCGATGTTTACTATTAACCTGCCACGTTTTATCGCTCCCTTGTCTCCTGCATCGGCATTAAAGATATTTAATACCCATCGCATCAGTCATTATGAACTATTCAAATTTTAGTCCAAAGATAATTGAACTGATTCAGAACCTGTCCGCCATCTCATCTTCCGATTCGAATCAACTCAATCATTTAGGCGTCTAAATCTAAATTGTACTTTGGAAATACAGATAAAGCGCTGCCGTTGTACAACTTGAAACGCTTCGCTTATCCAAATTGCCCACCGGCGCTTAATGTTTCATGCCGGCTAAGTGAAACCCAAAATCGGGCCCTCACACTTCGCGCTCGGTTGCCCGATCAAGCCCTTCGGGTTTGGATTCCCCTCAGCCTGAATTAGCGTTATTCGCTATCCATCACAGATCTGCCATCTTGGAGGTGGACCCATTTTCTCAAGGATCATATGAATGATGGGTTGTATCAGAGATTATATGGCTGATTGGATTGTATCAGGGTTCATAATTTAGATTGGATCGTTTAAGAGATTATGAGAATGATTATTAGCGCCTGGTCCCACAAGGCCTTCCTTCGGATGGCGGATAAACCTTTCCTTTGATTTTATGTGAGCGCAAAGCTTTATTCCGCCACCGGCCCTGTGGTGAGGATGCTACTTCGGCACTCGCTATTATTTTTTTTCTCCTTTTGAATTTCAAGTAAAAAAGGAGAAAAAAAATGGAAAATAATAAAAGTAGTTTGTTGGTAGGAAATAAGTGGATAGTATATAGAGAAATTGTGAAGGATGTGGTGAAGTTGGATGTAGATAATGTAGTTAGATTGTATGAAAAATGTGAAAGTATAGAAGAGGGGTTGTTAGGATGAGAGATAATAGTTTGTGGAAAAAGAATAGGATATGGAAGAAGAGAATGAGGAGATATTGGTTTAATAATAATATTGTTTGTAAAATATTTATGAGATTGTATTATGAATTTGAAGAGTTGATTTGGTTAGGAATTTGTGTTGGGATATTAGTTGTTGTTGTGGATTTATTTTGTATTTGATTTTCCTTCCAATGGCACATCATAGCACCGGGCGCTAATGGCACCAGGTGGTGCGCTATTTCATCAGCGTTAATGGCACAAATGGCACCAGGCGCAAATGGCACAGAGCGCTATTCAAAGCGCCCTTAATTATGTTAAACCCTTTTCAACCCCTTCTTCGTTCTTTGATGCTTTATCTCTTCCCACAATCTATTCGCTTCTGTATGCACTATCATATCCGATTTGTCTTTTCTCTTCTCTATCTCCTCTAGTTGCTCATAGGGCACAAGGTCTGGATGTGTCTTCGCTTCAAAATCTTTCACCCTACCATATTTCCATCCCTGCTGCTTCTTCATGGTCATCCAGTTCTCATGATTCGTCTCCACTGTCGGGTCAGGATAATAGTCTAAATATTCTATCCCATCGAGGAGCGAGCTCATCTGGTCTTCATTTATCTCCACATTATACGGTTGCCCTGCTGCGATCTGATAACTTACCCATGCTATGTGTCTTACCTTCGCAATGAATTCGCCCCTTCCCATTTTTAGTTCCATAGTTCCTATTTATTCTCTTACTTCATATTGATTGATTATGATGCATAAACTGGTGCAAGGTGGTGCAAGAAGGTGAAAAAAGAAAGTCAATTCCAGCACGATGCTTTTGAACAGTACTTCCTTCTCGGGGCCGTTCGGTCTCTCTCTAAATTGCACTCGCTCCTAACGGAAACTGCACCACCGGGGAAGAAAGCATTTTCTCTTCGTACGCTGAAAGAGTGGTCTCGTGTCAATGATTGGCAACAACGTTGTATCATTCGTGACGCCGAAGTCGCTCGCAAAGTCGAAGAAAAATCTACTGCCGACCTCGTTTCGGTTAAAGCCAAATTCCTACGTCAGGTTCAGTCGGTTATCGATACTGCATTTGAATCCAATGGCTCACCTAAGATCGTTTGTGATCGCGCCCGGGACCTCAAAGATCTTATTGATTCCGCTCTCAAGCTTCTCGGTGAAGCTGAGCAGGAACCTATCGCTATAACTTTCAATGTTAAGAAATACTCATCTGACGAAAGCAACTCGGGGCCCCAGGGAAAAACGAGGAAACGGAATTAAGTGAAGGCAATGAATGAAACAGATAGATCGTGACTGGAATTTGTCAGAACCTCAATTCGATTTCTTCACGGATTCCTCTAAGTTCAAAGCCTTCCTTTCCGCTCGCGGCGCAGGTAAAACATCTGTCGGTTGGATGAACTGCCTCCGCTTCTCTGCGGAGTTCCCCGGTTCTCGTGGTGTTATTGTCGCCCCTTCTTTTCCGCTTATTGATGATGTTATTCTTCCGGAAATGGATGATTGGATTCCTAAAGAATTCATCCTCAAGGATAATCGATTCAAGCATAATCTATTCTTCGATAACGGCTCGGTCATTATGTTTAGGTCCGCTGACAACATGCGGCATATTCAGCGGCTACGTGGGTTATCTATCTCATGGTTCTGGATTGATGAAGCAACTCTCACGCCACAAGTACTTTGGGATGTTCTTCTCGGAGGTCTTCGTCAAAAAGGATTCAAACGTCAAGCTTGGATTACTGGCACGCCCAAACCCAATTCGTGGGTTAAGAGATTGTTCATGGATAAATTAACACGGATATCTAATTCTTTCGCACTCACTGATGTTCCTATCGAGTCTAATCGGTTCCTCCCGCCTGATTATGTATCTTCGCTCCGTAGTCAATATACTGGCAGGTTCGCTGCTCAAGAACTTGACGGCCTGTTTGTTGAGTTTGAAGGGTTGGTGTATCCGGATTTTAGTCATCGGCACATACTCGCCCCGGATTCTCCGTTCCTTAAGCCCCCGTTCCAGCGTATGATTTACGCTATCGATTGGGGCTTTCGCAATCCATGCTGCCTGCTCGCTATCGGGTTCAAGAATAATCATCCTATTGTCATCCAGGAGTTCTATCGTACCCACGTTATTGATGATAAACTTATTGATATAGCGAAGTCGTGGCGTGATCAGTTCGGTCCTGGTCCTATTTACTGCGATCCCTCTCAACCTGACTCAATCGCCAAGTTCCGCATTGCCGGCTTGGATGCGCATGCTGCTAAGAACCCGGTCGTCCCCGGCATCAAAACGGTAACCTCGTTTCTGCTGTCTCTTGATAAACAACTTTATGTTTCTCCTTTCTGTCAAAACCTTATCAGTGAGTTTTATTCATACTGCTATTCTGAGAACTCGGATATGCCGATCAAAGTCAATGATCACGCTGTCGATACACTTCGCTATGGTTTGCATTCTTTCCAACCAATTCAGCCGTTCTACCATTCGATCTTACGCAAACCTGATCAATAGTCCAAATTCAAATCAGATGTGTGAATATCTGCAAATTGTTCGAATGAAACCCCTTTCGCTTTTATGTGGTGCCCGGGACTGTTGCAGTCTTTTTCCAATTGCACTACTTCCATGAATAAATCCGGGTGCGTTCTCCACAATCGCCTTGCATCTGCTTTCGTGATATATGGGCAAAAATAGCATCCGCTTCTGGGCGGCTCTCGCAAACCACTGGACCTGATAAGCGCTTTACATCCATCTCTCGTTATCCCTGCTTCGATTAGCGGGTATTTGTTTTTGATGCTTTTCGTTCCACTTTCTCTTGTTCTCTTTTCTTCTCCCTTGCTCATGCCGATGTACATAATGCACGGCTTTTTGATGTACCTGTTTATCGGCCTCAACTTGAAATGGTCCGTGCAAAATCGGCGTTGCATCACCGGGATTATGTGATATTTATAGCAGTATTCTATTATTGTTTTGCATCCTGCCTCATTCGGGATTAGTTCCCTTATTTCATAGCCTTCCCCTCTTAGGTACTCCACGTATTCATACGTCTCTGGCCAATCGCCTCTGTGATTCACGAAGATCGCCTCAAACTTCTCTCCCTTTTCCTCAAGATGAATCAGTAGGGCTGTCGAATTCACGCCTCCTCCAAATGATAAGTACTTCATTATTAAGCATATGGGCGCATCCTCTAATTAATCATCCTACAAATCAAAGTCAAGGTAACTGGTCCACAAAGCCTTCCCGCTCTCGTGGTATGGCGGATAAACCTTTCCTTTGGTTTCCCTGTGAGCGCAAAGCTTTATTCCGCCACCGGCTTTGTTTTGGTTATATACGTAAATGGCACCAATGGCACCGGGCGTAAATGGCACCGGTCTTATTCTTTTTCCTTTCCCTCAATTTCTGCATATCCCTATTATGCATATTCTCCCTTGCTTGCACCACCCCTCATCTATGCCGTGGGCTGGCAAAAAGGGTATCACCCCCTTGCCTTGTTCATGGTATATGGAGGTATCACCCCATTACCTTTTTCATGTGTATGGGGGGGTATACCTCTTTGCCTTGTGTTGGTAAGAGGCATTTTGTGTGGCATTTGTGTGGCATTTTGTGTGGGTATAAAGGGCACAATTATACATGTTTTATACACCTATAAATGCATACTTTGGGTGTATTTGTGGCTATGTTTATGGATATATTCACCCATAAGTCCCCCCACCCAGCCTCTTCCGAAGGCGCCCGAAAAAAATATTTCAAATCGTCTTGTCAGTCTTGACTTTTCGCGAAAAAAAAAATCTGAAAAAATAATCCGACTTGGGGGCCCCATCGGAATAAAAAATGGAAAAAGTTATTGGACGTATGACATTCTCCAGAATGTCATTTGATTTTTGTATGACAATTAGTTTATGACATTCTCCAGAATGTCATTTGAATAAATGGAAAAAGTTATTTATATGATGCCCTTTTCTCTTTCATCATGCGCAAATTATTAAGCAAGATCACATCAGCCATTTCACGACCAACACCAACTGTGCATTCTGTCGCGAGCACCGATGAAGATGTACTGCGTAAATTCTCAGTTTCAAAAGACGATTTGTTTTTGGCGTTCCAATCTTCGTGGATTCTAAATCGTGCAATTAGATTCAGAGCAGACCTAATTGTCGCTCGAGGATTCCATCTTGAATATCCAGATGAAAAGTCAAAAGAGATAATTGCACGGTTTTTAAAAAACGTTAAGCGGAACTCGCCACATCATTTCGATCTTAATAGTATTTTAAGGTTTTCTTGTATCGATACCGACTGGTCGGGCGATGGATTTTTACAGCTTGTTCCGAACGCAAAGAAAACAAAAATCGTTAAGCTGCATCCGTTACATCCACTTTATACCGATTACCAAAGAGAAACTAACCAAACGATCAAGATGGATTCTTATGGGGAGCCGAGTGGGTTCACGTATATCCCGGAAAAGGCTTCGCTAAAAGAAATTACATTGGGGCGAGATGAAGTTGCACATCTCCTTTTCGAAAAAGTTGGTGATGCACTTCTGGGAACATCCTTAATCCTTTCGGTTTTTCGTTCAATTGAACGTCTTACCAATATCGATTGGGCAATTGCTCAAGCTCTATACAAGCATGGGCTTCCAACTCGCAACATCTCCGTTGGTGATGCAAATCACGAACCCACGGCAGATGACATCGAAAAAGTAGCAAATGATGTAGCAGGTATCGATTCAGCCGCCGAATATACACATCCGTACTGGCAAGAAGTTTCAACTATCGATCCAAAATGGCCCTCAAAGGTTGAAGAAATACCAAAATACTTTGTTCAACACGTTGTGACGGCATCTGGAATACCTCATCATATTCTGCTGGGCGAAGAAAGAGCAGGTACGAAAGCAACTGCGGAATCATTGCAGCGCGCACTCGCTCTTATGCTCGATCCACTTCAGCTTCGCTTGAAATCACTTGTAGAAGATCAAATCTTTAGATACGTACTCGATTTCGAAGATTGCGATTCGGACGTTTCGCTTATATGGCATGAACCTGTTCCGGAACCTTCACTTCCTCTTGCAGATAAGGTTGTGGATTTAGCGAATACGTTCATCGAAGGGCGACCCCTGCTTACGTGGGCGGAAGCTCGTAACATGTTAAAACTCTCGACGTCAAAAGAAGCGGTTGAATTAGATGTTAATATGGAGAGTTATTGGGGGCTTCCTCTTGTTGCTCCACATGCACTTCTCATCTGGCAAGGACGTAAAAAAGCTATCGTCAAAAGTAAGGAGTTCTTTGCGCATATTGGCGAGCCTTTGTATCTACTCCAAAACCAAGTTTGTTATGGCATCATCCGTTTAGATTCACCCACTGAAATATCATTAAAAGAGTTCAATGAGTTAGCCCCGAAACATATGGTAAGCGAAGAAGAGCGGAAAGAATGGTGGCTTAGTTACGATAAGTTGTTTTTTTATCACATTATTATTGATAAGCGATTCAATCCGCCTCGTGATGCGGTGTATGATCCACATGCGCAAGTGTTTGTTTCAGAGGTGAAGCTGAAATGATACTTATCATGCTATCGCAAAAATGAAAATTACGCAAATAGTGAAAGGGGAAGTAGTAAAGGAAGAAGAGCGTGAGTTTGCTTTTTCTCATCATTCTCTTAACCAAATTGAGATGCATATTTGCAACTCTGAAGCCGCAAGCTATTCCATGGCCCAACTAATTCAGGATGTTGCATCCTATGACCCAAGCACAGCGAATAACGCGCAATTAGCAGATGATATGCGGATTTGCTTTGCATGGTACTCCACGATAAAGGAGGGATTCTCAGACGTTAAAGAGCGTGTGAAAAAGTTCAAATTCGGTGAACATGATGTTATTCGTCTTGCCAAGGCAATCTACAGCGAAATAGAAAAGCGAAAGCGAGCAGGCAAGATGAAACACGAATGGAATGTAGAAAGCATGAAGAAACATTCGAAAGTGCTCTTTGACATCATCAATAAAGGTCAAGCGCTCCAAACGCCACTTCTAACGAAAGAAAATGAAGTGGTGAATAGTAATATATCTACCGAACTGCTTGAAGTTCATCCTGAGGGCATGACAGTGCATACTTCTCAGTCTCCTGATGATGATATGGATAATGATATGGATAACGTTATGGATGATATAGTCCAATTCATAAAGAAAGAAGGGACATTACCTATTCATCCTGGCAGCACATCTGATACGTATGAACCACTTGAGCTCAGTAAATTCTTGGATAAGTGGAATTCTTTTATTTTCAAAAAGCCGTTCATATCTCTCGTCGGTTCACTTGCCAACTGGAAGCGAACCGAGGGTGACATAGATATTCTGATAAAAGCACATGATCCATCTCCGCTAGTAGAAGCGTTAGATAAAGCAATATCAAAATGCATTCAAATCGGCGAAGAGCAGATGGCGGATGTGCTTATTCAGGTGAGTCAATTTATCTGCACTGATTCATTATTCCTTGCTGCACAGTGGCGAATCGAAAGAGCATTCCCAGAATGGTCAGGCAGATTACAAATCTTAGATGATTCCTTCTCCGGACCCTTTACTAATTTTGTCGATCTTGCGGATTTGGTTGCGGTATCTCGTGAAGAAAAGGTGAGAGAAGAAATGGCGCAATTGAAAAAGCTAAAGCTTTTTACGTGGTTCCCTATGCTGAAACCTCTTCACGGGCGTAAGAAAGAGGAAATCTATTCTGTCGATTCTGTCATTGAAACCATCAAATCGCTGAAGGATGACTGGTTTGAAACCGGGATTTATGTTGAAAAGAAATTCGATGGCGTTCATGCACAGGCTCATGTTGCAAAGGATTATGAATCAGGTAAAGTAGCCAGGCTTATCACAGAGGATGGCACTGTCATTACAAAGAACTGTCCTACCCTCCGCAATGAACTTCGTAAACTATCAGGAGAGTTTATCAATTGTGGCGAATTGGAATTATGGAAAGATGGCAAACATCAGCCTCGTGCCGATTGCGCAGGCGTGTTGAATTCTAAAGAAGTTCATCCAGATGAGAAATATTTAAGGTTTAACATCTTTGATAAGCTTTGGCATAAAGGCAAAGACATCCATGATTTACCATTTTCTGAACGTATTAAACGCCTTGATCAAATCGCCAATACTGATCATGTGAAGAAGACTAAGCGGACGTTATGCCATAGCGAAGCGGAAGTAAGAAAAGCGATTGAAAAGGTATCAAAAGAAGAAGGATCTGAGGGTGCTTATTTGAAGAAGGCTGATTTTATCTATGAACTCGATGGCAAAACTCTTAACAATATCAAATTCAAGAATGAACTTAGTTGCGAAGTCCAAATTGTCAAAGTAAATATAGTAAAAGAAAGATGAAAAAAATAATAGCAGCTGAAAACATGTCAATTCTGGATGTTCTATCCGAACAACCAGCCATAGGAATCTATGCTTGGAGTTCAGAAAGTTTCAAGAATTATATGGACTCAGTAAAAATTGACGGTTCGCCTGTTGGTGAATGGCGTAAAGCGCATCCCAAAAGCAAAGATCATGATTTTCTGAGTATACTCCTGCCCTGTGGCTGCTCCAAAAAGTTCAACGACAAAAAAGATATTCCGTTCAAATCTATAAAATGCAAGCATGGAAACTATTTCATCAAAATAGGTGATGATCCTGATGACAACGTATAATTTCGACATTGCCGTCAAAGATACAGAGGGCAAATTGCATTATGCTGGGAAGACATTTAACTGGAAGCCGCCAGAAGGTGTGACACCAAAAATAGGGGATATCCTTCGCATCTTCTTCGTGGATGTGAGCACATATACC
>DAOUYX010000145.1 GCA_030665925.1 Methanosarcinales archaeon
GGGATGCGAATAAAGGATGCCATCGCGAGGATGAAATATGTGCCAAATGAAGGTTTCCGGGAGAAATACGAGCAGATAATGAAGGATATGAAAGATGAGTTTGAATTATTAAAGAGGAAGGAGGAAAGTGCTTCGTGACGCAAACAAGGGCGACAATTATTGCAAAGGGAGAGGTGCAAAGGGTAGGATACAGGGATACAGTGGAAAAGATAGCTCGTAAGTTGAAATTGACAGGTTTTGTCGAGAACCTGCGACCTTATGACGTTAGAATCGTTGCAGAGGGTGAAGAAGGCGTTCTCAACGAGTTTGTAGCTCAGATCAGGATAACCAGGCACCCGATAGCTCCGATATCTGTTGAAGACCTCAATGTCGAGTTCGGAGCAGCGACAAAAGAGTTCGAGTACTTCACGATCAGACGCGGTGATTGGAAAGAAGAACTCGGTGAGCGGATGGACACAGCCGGAGCGTTGCTGTATCGGTCCGTGGAACTCGGAATGGAATCCGTGAAAATTGGCCGGGAATCCGTGAAAAACGGGAAGAAGATGCTTGAGAAACAGGATTCGATGCTTGAGAAGCAGGACTCGATGCTTGGGAAGCAGGACTCGATGCTTGGGAAGCAGGACTCGATGCTTGGGAAGCAGGATAAAACAATAGAGATTTTGGAGGATGTGAGGGAGGACACAGGGGAAATAACGAATGCATTGGCATTCTTAAAGGAGATATATCGTGAAACCTCGGAGTTGAGGGATAAATACGAAGTGCTGAGTGGGGATGTTGAAGCGATAAAGGTTAAATTAAAAGCGGGTTGATTATAATGCTAATTAAAAAAGAGGTGAAAAGAAATGGCGATAGATACTTCAGCACGTGAATACACAACGATACGAGAAGCAGCAGGTCCTTTGATCGTTGTAGAAGGTGTAGAGGGCGTTTCGTATGGAGAAGTAGTGAAGATAGTAACGCCGGGAGGAGAAGAAAAGACCGGGCAGGTGTTGGAAGCGAGTAAAGGGCTTGCAGTGGTTCAGGTCTTTGAAGGCACTTCGGGAATAGACACGGCAAAGACGAGGGTACGATTTACGGGCGATATAATGCGGATAAGCGTTTCGCAAGATATGTTGGGTCGTTTTTTTGATGGGCTGGGCAGACCAATTGACGGCGGACCGGAAGTGATACCCGAAGACCGACTGTCGGTTACAGGCGCAGCAATAAATCCTACTGCACGTGATTATCCACGCGAGTTCATTCAAACCGGCATTTCCACCATTGACGGCATGAACACGTTAGTGCGCGGGCAGAAATTGCCGATATTCTCCGGTGCGGGGATGCCGCACAATGCCCTTGCCGCGCAGATAGCGAGACAGGCGAAGGTACTGAGCACCGGAGAGCCGTTCTCAGTTGTGTTCGCCGCGATGGGGATTACACACGAGGAAGCTTCATTTTTCATGCGTGATTTTGAACGCACGGGCGCGATCGAAAGGATAGTTGCATTTCTTAATTTAGCGGACGACCCAGCAATTGAGCGTGTAATAACGCCGAGAATGGCATTGACAACCGCGGAGTTCCTCGCTTATGAATACGATATGCACATTCTCGTTATTCTCACGGATATGACGAATTACTGCGAGGCACTGCGTGAAATAGCAGCGGCACGCGAGGAAGTCCCGGGAAGAAGAGGCTATCCGGGATACATGTACACCGATTTGTCAATGAATTACGAACGCGCAGGTCGGATAAAAGGTCGAAAAGGCTCGATTACGCAGATACCCATTTTGAGCATGCCGGATGACGACATAACGCATCCCATACCCGACCTGACAGGTTACATCACAGAGGGGCAGTTTGTTCTTTCTCGCGACCTACACAGACGAGGCATATATCCGCCGGTGGACGTTTTGCCTTCGCTGTCAAGACTGATGGATGAGGGGATAGGACCTGGAAGAACGAGAGAAGACCATGCAGGCGTATCGAATCAGCTTTATGCGGGTTATGCCGAAGGCAGGGACATGCGTGACCTGGTTGCGGTCGTGGGTGAGGAGGCGTTGACAAGTAGAGACCGGAAATATCTGGAGTTCGCAGATGAGTTCGAGAAGCGGTTTGTTACACAGGACAGGAACGAAGACAGGAGCATTGAGGAGACATTGAGTATCGGTTGGGATTTGCTTGCGGCGTTGCCCGAAGGAGAGCTTAAGAGGATTGATGAGCATATAATAAAGAAGTATCATCCGAAGTATAGGAAAGAGGAGTGAGAATGGTATCTGTTTAGCTCTTTTTGTAACCACAAGATTACACGGATTTTCACGAGAAAAACAATAATAGGAATAAGGGATGAGCTATTAAGGGATAATGTGGATACGCTCAAACTTGAGCGTGCATCAGGTGGTGAAGTGGTTTAAGTGAAGGATTCAGTGAAGAGGGAAAAGGGAAAACCGCGAAAATATCTGCCGTTATATTCGTTTGTTTGATGTTTGGTGCGAATGGACCAGATGATAGCCATTCAGAGAAGCTGCTTAAGCTCTTCAACACTCATATCAGCCTGGTTTAAAATCGATTTTAACGTTTTTGGAGCGAGTATTTTTCCGGCATGAACTACCACCGTCACAAGTCTGTCTTTCTGCTTATGGTATAATTGCGAAGCATTTTGATTAAACTTTTTTAAAGTTTGAATGGTGACTTCCTCTTACTCGTATTTCCTCAAATCCCGCTCTCTTCAGCGCTTTCATAACCTTATCCCCCGTAACTCTCGGCAGTTTCATGGGATTGACTCAGCATTGACCTCAACCGGGATTTCCAGGGGAATAGGTTTTCCAAGATCTTTTAACGCCCCGATGTAACCTGCAATTGCTTCCTTGGCGTTAGCTATTGCCTCTTCCCATGTATCACCTTCAGTGATGCATCCTGAAAGGAGAGGCACCGTGACTGTGTAACTACCCTCCTCGTTCCTTTCAATTAGTATTGTATACCTCAGCTCTATTGGCTTAATCCCCATTTGCTCTCCACCTTAAAGTTTATTAGATTTTTACCTTATATTAAAATGTTTTAAAAACTACTCAAAATCAGCTTCTATTTCTTTCAGATCCTTTACAATCTTTGAAACTGCTTTTCCTTTTTCCGTTAATCTATATCTGACGCTCCTATCCTCCAAAACTTCCCTTTCCAACAACCCCGCTTTAGTTAATTCCTTTAAAGCTCTTGTAGCTGTTGGTCGGTGTTTCATCAGTTTAGCTATGGCGCCAAAATTTAGCTCTTCGTTCTCTGATAATGTAAGGAGAACCTCGTCACAACCCGCTTTTGCTATCGCCTTCGATAGTTTCATAAAAGAAACTCGAAAACGAAAAGATTTATAACAGGTAGAAGCGAAAAGGATATAAATAAACAGAAAGGTTTATAAGTAGCAAAAATGTATATTAGAGACGGGGTTGTGAAGCGAAAGAATAGATAAATAGGCGGTAATAAAAAGACGAAAAACGAAGAAAAACTCAATGTCTTGATGGTTTTAATACTTACCTCCTTGTTTTTATTAGCATTAATCACTGACATAGGAGCAAGAAGGGGATGTTGTTCTCATCACGGTGGAGTTTGTAGTTATCAATGTCCCAACGGCGGAATCGGTCATCGTTGCTGTGATGGAACATCCCTCTCTGAAAAATGTGCCCCCTATTACTCACAGTGTAACGATTATACGCCTTCAACGCCAATACCAACATCGACGCCAACACCAACGTCTACACCAGCACAAGGTAACAACACCTTCACAAACTCCTATTTTATACGGCAATACGGCGATTAACGGAAAAACACTCAGGATTGGTGCATTCAACATACAAGTCTTCGGAACAACAAAAGCCTCTAAGGGGGCGTCACGAAATAACTATATCAACTACCACTTATTGAAATTACATGCAAGGTAAGAAAGATGAGTCTATGATAAGGCAAAAGTTTCAGGCGTTAGAGTGGGTGCTTGATGAGCGGTTGCGTCGCCTCGTGGCGGCAGCCGAAGCGGAGGCTATTGGTTATGGCGGACCCTCGATGGTGTCACGAGCAACTGGAGTATCG
>DAOUYX010000075.1 GCA_030665925.1 Methanosarcinales archaeon
AGGAGGAGAATGCATTTCAGACGTAATGATAACGTGATAGCTTTATCCAGAAGAGGAATTAGGATGAAGAATCCACATTTAAACCGTGGAATCTGGTCATAAATCATGGTCCTGTATCTTGCATCATGCATCTTCATATGCCCATGCTTATCCGCTTCCAATTTTATCCTTGTAGAGTGCAATAGCTTTTCTGAGCTCCTCTTCCTTTAAGAATCCATGCGGAGTGGGCACCTCAAAGATCCGCTTCGGTATGCGAAGTTTGGAGAGGTTAAAACCTTCTCTGAACTTGAAGTCCATCTTAGCACGATGAATAACTCTGCCAAGGTCTTCTAACTTCTCCTCAGTCCAGTTTTCGATTCCTAACGCATCCAACGCCTTTGTTATTACCTCCGGCGTGTAAACTTTCCGTGCAAAGAAGCACACCACAAGGCTTGACAGTATTTGTCGCCATTCTTCTTCCTTTAATAACTTTTCCACAACTTCTTCAATGCTGAATTCTTTACCTATTAACTTCTGGTCGAGATCGTATCCCGCGGAATCCAGATGACTGTGCCGTGCACCCGTAAGATTATTGACGTAGCACGCAATGCCCGTATGGTACTCCGGCATCTCGTTTCCTCCAAATGCGAGTGCGTAATCCTGCCCACCGTAAACACTCGATGCACGCTCAACGCCCTGAGCCAGATTTTGATAAAATTCGTTTGGCATATCCACGATTTTATCTATCGCCTTGGAATAGACCTGAACATCACCCCACGTGAACTCAAGACCGTCGGTATGCTCTTTTGTTATCAGCCCTTTCTCGTACGCTTCCGTCGCCCATGCTAAGGTAACGCCGGTGCTTATTGCATCCATGCCAACCCGGTCAACAGCGTCAATCAACCGCAGATAGTCCTCCGCTTTCGTCATCCCGAGCATAAAACCAAGTGCGTAAATCGTCTCGTTGTCGTAAGGCATGGTAGTGGTCTTGAAATAATAACCAGGCTCGTAGAGTTCTCTGAGCGATGCTAAATGTACGCAGCCTACGGGACAGTGAGCGCACGAAATTCGCCTCGATAGATACCTCTCGGCAATGGACTCACCCGAAAACTCTCGCGCTATCTTCTCCGGCGCACGTGCGGACTGTAAATTCTTATACGCCATACCCCCGATTTTGTTCAAATCATAAATCTTCCCCGAAGTGCCCAAATCATGATATTTCTCCATTGCATCTGTTTTGACCACTACTTCCTGTATCTCGTCATAAATCTTCTTGTAGTCCTTTCTTTTATCCTTTGGTATCTCTACGCTCTTATCTGCTGATATAACCAGAGCTTTTAGCTTCTTCGAGCCCATCACGGCACCCAGACCGAGCCGTCCGAAATGACGATATGTTTCTGTCACTGCGCAGGCATATCTCACCATCTTCCCGCCCGCAGTGCCCGTGCGTATAATGGTCCTTACTCCTGCACCCGTCTCCACTTCTCTTAAAACTCTGCCTACTGTTACCGCTTCCATACCCCAGATAGAAGAAGCATCTTTGAACTTTACATCATCGCCATGTATTGCCAGGTATACGGGGATGTCACTTGAACCTTTGACGACTATTGCTCCGTAACCCGCAAGTTTAATTGCCATCGCACTCCTTCCACCGCAGTGGCTTTCACCAAGATTACCGGTTAACGGTGATTTGAACATCGCCACGGTCTTCGAAGCTGACGGGTACAGGGCGGATAGGGGGCCGACAGCGAGAATGAGCGGGTTTGACGCACTTAACGGGTCTGCACCCTTAGGACATTCTTCATCCAAGAGCTTTATCGCAACACCCGAACCACCCAGATACGCATCAAACAAATCCGCTCTTTCCTCTGTTCTGACGTCTTTCTTCGTTAAGTCTATGTACAGAACCCTATTCATATCGTTTGCTTTCATTTTCTCATTCCTCTACTCTAAGCACCCGCCTTAAGCTCAACCAGACCAATTACATCATGCACGCAATAATCCGCACAGTTCCCACAATAGTTACACACAATGGGCTTGTTCCGCTCGTTATCCCAGAAAATAGCACCCATGATGCACGCTTGCGCACAAAAACCACAGCCAATGCAGGTATCTTCATTCAAGATCACGCCTCCGCCTTTTCTCTCCTTTAGCGCTTCTGTGGGACAGACCTTCGCACATGGAGGGTTCTCACATGCCCGACAGACAACAATCACAAACCCCCGTTCTATGCCACCGGCAGACCTCACTCTTATCGCCGATTTGTCAAAACCACCTCTGCCTACCCGCCTCGAACAGGCAAACATACATTCCATGCACCCAATGCATTTGTTCTCATCAAGTGCCGCCAATCTTTTAACCATAGTCCTTTCTCTGTTTATACTATCACTAACAAAAAGTTTTATCTCATTCTATCTGAAGAGGTCCTCCTCCTTACTGAATAGAAGTTCTTGTATATCACTTTCGCAACGCTCCAACTTTAACCCACGGACAATCGCTATTGGTACGCCCTCTCTGAATTCGCCCATCACGAGATTCACCGCCGCGCATATCTCATCTGCAATCGCTTCTTTTGTTATCTGCGCGATCTTGCCGAATCGGTCCTCCTCTCCTCGCCTGTCCACCAGAGCGGGAATGCCGGAGACACCTATGCAGATTCCCATAACGCCGTCACGAAATGCTCTGCCGAACGAATCGGAGATTAATACGGAAATTGCTTTACCGCTTCGCTCTTCTATTTCCCTCTTAAGCAGCCGAGCGCTTTTCTGTGGGTCTTTTGGCAGTAACACCGCTCTTCCTTCCTCAACGTTAGATTCGTCCACGCCCGCGTTTGCACATACAAAACCATGCTTTGTTTCCACGATAACGTGATTTTTCATCAGTCTCACGACTGCCTTTGCTTCGTCGAGTACGAGTTGGACGATTCTTGGATCCTTTTCCGTTTCTTTCGCTATCCTTTCAGCTTCACCGCTCACACGCACACCGGAAAGGTCAACGACTCTGTCTTCGCTCTTTGCTATTACTTTAGATGTGAAGACGATTGCATCGCCGTCTTCTAATTTCAATTTTTTCGCTTCCACGGCTTCAAGAAACAAGCGTGTTAAATCATTGCCTTCTCTGATCTCGGGAAGCCCGTCTATACCTATTATTTCCAGGCGGTTCGAGGGTGCAAACTTTCTACTTCTCATCTTCTTTCTCTCTCATCCTTAGCTTAGCAACGAACGTTACATTTAACTTTAACCATTCCTTAAAAAATAGTGGGATACATAAGATACGTGATGAATAAAGAGTTGTTGGATATACTCGCCTGTCCAGTGTGCAAGGGCGATTTGGAATTGAATATAGAAGAGGAGGACGAAAAGGGTGAGATTGTGACCGGGAGTTTATATTGCCGGAAATGCGACCAGCGTTATCCTATTGCAGAGGGCATTCCCAATCTCTTGCCGCCAGAGCTTAGCAAAGCGGACTCTGAGTAAATTTGCACTTTACCGTTTCCATTAATTAGCGTCTTCGGGCGGGCGATTAGATTAGAGAAAAGAAGATGGAGAGGATACAGCAGCGGATACACCTGAGTAGAAAGGGTTTGAATTCGATAGAATTTGGGCATGAAGTACTGAAGATTCCGCTGAGAGCGGGGGAGGAGACGAGCTTTGAGCTACTTGTAATTAACCACGGAGAGCCGACACATGTGCATTTCTCGCTTAGCAAGGCGATAAGGGACAAGTTGATGCTAATGCAGGATAAGGTGTATGTAATAGACGAGGAGAAGATAGCTGCAATTGTAAGACTACCTAAGAGCTATGCGGGAGCGGTAGACGAGTCAGGCAGGGGCGAGATATTCGTCAGCACCGGATACGGAGCGACAAAGCGGAGTTTTGCCGTGGAAATAGTGGAGGTAAAAGGAAAAGAGAAGGAAAAGGGAGAAGAGAGGGTCGGAGAAGAGAGGGAATTGGAAGCTGTAACGAGAAAGGAAAAGAAGGGATTGGAGATTTCAGCAGAGGAAAGGGCGCTCTTATCGCGATTGGCAGTATCAGCATGCGCTGCGATTCTCTTTGCTGTTTTCGTCTTGATTATGGGTATCTTTAGAGAGTCGCCCGGTTATTTGTTTGTCAGTGCTTTAATCGCCGCATTGCTGTTCATTTTTGTCGTTATTTACAATTTCTAACTTATAGATCCTTACCTTGAAAAGAAAAGTTTGATCAGCATTTTTTTGGAAAAGAAAGTTCGATCAAAGAGACTTATATTTTTTATTTGTACTAATTACCAAAAGAAGAACTGAGATAAAGGGCTGAGGATGAAATATATAGTCGTGACCGGGGGCGTGATGAGCGGGCTTGGGAAAGGTATCACCATGGCATCCATCGGTAGAATATTGAAGAACAGAGGCTACAACATCGTGCCAATAAAAATTGACCCTTACATAAACATAGATGCTGGAACGATGAATCCGTTTCAGCATGGTGAGGTGTATGTTTTAGGTGATGGCGCGGAGGTTGATCTGGATTTGGGTCATTATGAACGGTTCATGGATGTAGAGCTGGGCAGGGAGCATAATATAACTACGGGCATTATTTATTCTGCAGTGATAGAGCGGGAACGGAAAGGGGATTATCTGGGACAGACGGTACAGATAATTCCGCATGTGACGAATGAGATAAAGGCACGGATAAGGAGTGTTGCGGAGAAGAGCGGTGCGGATGTCTGCTTAGTGGAAATAGGCGGCACGGTCGGCGATATTGAGAGCATGCCGTTCTTGGAAGCGGTCAGGCAGATGCAGGGCGAGGAGGATGAAAATGATTTTCTGTTCGTGCACGTAACGTTAGTGCCTTTTACGCTCTTGCGCGAGCCAAAGACGAAGCCGACACAGCATTCGGTGAAAGCACTCCGTGAATTAGGGCTGCAGCCGGATATTATTGTATGCCGCTGTGAAAGAGCGCTCAAAGAGGATGTAAAGGCGAAAATAGCGATGTTCTGTAACGTGAAGAAGGAAGCGGTGATTAGCGCACCTGATGCGGGTGATATTTACGAGGTGCCGCTCTTGCTCGAGCAGGAAGGCATTGCCGGGTACACCATGAGAAAGCTGCAGTTAACGCAGCTAACGGAGGAAGACCACGAATGGGCGCAGATGGTAGAGAGGAGGAGAAGATCGTCCGAAGGTAAGAAAATAAGCGTAGCACTCGTGGGAAAATATGCAGAATTAGAAGATTCATATTTGAGCATAAAAGAGGCAATAAAGCATGCTGCTACTGAGTTGGGGTGTAACGTAGAGACGAAATGGATAGAGGCGGAGGATTTAGAAGGTGTTGACGGGTTAGATTCGTTCTTTGAGGGTGTTCAGGGGATACTCGTCCCGGGTGGTTTTGGCGTGCGAGGTGTGGAAGGGAAAATAAACGCAATCGAATATGCGCGAGAGCATAAGATTCCGTTCTTGGGCTTGTGCTTTGGATTCCAGTTAGCGGTAATAGAGGCTGCACGAAACATAGCAGGTCTGAAGGATGCACATAGTTCTGAACTCTGTGAAACCCCGCATCCCGTAATAGACCTGTTGGAAGAGCAGCAAGGGGTGGAGGAGAAAGGTGGCACGATGCGGCTGGGCGATTACGAAGTTTTTATAAGAAAGGATACGTTAGCAGAGCGGATATTCGGTAAGAACAAGATAGTAGAACGGCATCGGCATAGGTACGAGGTGAATCCAGCATATATAGAACGAATAGAGAGCGAAGGGGTGATATTCTCGGGTACAGACAGGAGTGGTGTGCGGATGGAGATAGTAGAGATGGAGGAGCATCCATTCTTCTTCGCCACGCAGTTCCATCCGGAATTCAAGTCGAGACCGGACAACCCGTCACCACCGTTTAAAGCGTTTGTGGAGGCGTGTTTGCGGGAATGAATGTTTAAGTATGTGGATCTACGAACGTTCTTTGAAAACGAGAGATGATTAGATCATTAATAGCAATTAATTGGGTTAATTCTGTAAACAAATGTTTTCAACAATGCATTTCATCGCTAAAACATCATCCTTGTTATATTCAATTATCTTTTCCCAGTCTGGTTCTTCCAATGTCCCAAGTATAAAACCTTGATATTCAAGACCCATGTGATAACCATTTTTCTCAGGGTGCTTAAAGTGATAACCAAAGTAGGAAGCCACGGAGGACAATGAATACCCCTTTGGAACATAGAGATTTTTCCTACAAATCTCAAGCAAATCTATTTTTTCTACCTTTTTAAAAGCCAATGTGGGCAATCTATTTGAGCGGATTTTTTCATCCAAATACTTAAAGTCGAAGTTATTTCCATTATAAGCACATAATACCAATTGCCTATTTTTCAGGGTTGCCAAATAATTTAAAAAATCTGTAAATATCCTTTTTTCCTGTGGTTTTTTCTCTTTTGTTATAAAACACTGATAACCATTTTCTTCGTCGTAAACTCCTATTAGGTATATGTAGAACTTTCCAAGATTAAGAAAAGAAGAATCAATTCCAAAGGGACTGGTTTCAATATCCACATAAATAATATTTTCTGGAAAAACCTCCCTATTGTAAATTATTGGCTCGTCTCGGCAGTACGCTTTAGCTCTTTTAATAAGTTCTTCACCTAAAAATTTACCTATACCGCCCTTTGTTTTGAGTGGTCTACCAAACGATTTAAAAATATCATCTAACTTTTCATATAATCTATTAACCGTATTTTGGTCTTTATCTGTTGAAAAGAAAATTGGATCACGATAGACGTAGTGTCTTTTATGTATATATCTAATAAGTTGTTTATATGTATTATTGTCAAGGGGTATATATCGTTTTTCGCCTTTGCCATGACTTCTCCTAAAATAAATCGCTTTGCTATCAAAATCAAGTTCTTTAAGTGTGAGTTTTTTAAATTCCTCCACAGATAAATTGTATTTGAATAGTAGAGTAAGAATAAGCTGTCCCTCCTCATTTTCCGCTGTTGAAAATATTTTTTTCGACTCAAGAGATGTAAACAGTCTCGTCTTTAAACCTATTAAAAAGTCATTAGTGCAATCTAACAAACCATCTATAGTATCTATCCCATTACTTCTTAATAGCATCTCTCTATAGCTGCCTATATCTTTTACCTTCCTCAAACATCTATCATAGTCAGATACTTTAATCCATTTGACTTCCACCGTATCTGCATAATCAATTATTGCAATATTTCCTTCAGATCCAGGTCTATCATGAGAAGAAACATTTACCACAGTTGTTTCTCCGATATTTCCAATATATCCTCCATATCCATGGACATGACCACAGATAACGA